>RZYB01000027.1 GCA_009930495.1 Deltaproteobacteria bacterium | reverse complement strand
TAATCCCGCTTCGACCAACTCCCCCGTCCGCCTGGATGGGGGAGTTTTTTTGCGCCCTTTTCCCGCCGCCGGGCCGCCCATCGATCCCCGTGAATACGCGCTCCAGACGCTGCCAGCGCCCCGGTCAGACCACGTTGGCGGGGCTTGCGTCCGGGTCCTTGGGGATGGTGATGACAAAAAACACGCCCGTGCCCGGCGCGGTATCGAGCACAACCGCCCCCTTGAGCGTCTGGGTGATCAGGTTGTAGGCGATATTCATGCCCAGGCCCGTGCCGCCGCCGCCCCGGCGCGTGGTATAGAAGGGATCGTAGATGCGCTCGCGCTGTTCCTTGTTCATGCCCACTCCCGAATCCCGGTAGGACAGCACGATGTTGTCGCCGGCTTCCTCGACCAAAATATCGATCTCGCCGGCGCGGCCGTCGGCAAAGCCGTGGATGAGGGAATTCATGAGCAGATTGGTCAAAATCTGCATGACCGCTCCGGGATAGGAATTGAGCACAAGATTTTGCGGACACGTAACCGTGACCTTGTGCGGCGTGCGCTTGAACTGGGGCCGCAGACTGACCAAGATCTGATCCAGATACCCCTTCATTTCAAAAACGCGTTTTTCTTCCGAGGTCTGATCCGCGGCCACTTTCTTGAAGCTCTGCACCAGTTCCGCGGCCCGCTCCAGATTGGTCAGGATCGAGGCCGAGGATTCATCGGCCACGGCCAGATATTTTTCCAGGTCCGAGCGCTTCATCTCGCCCTTGGTGTACAGATCGCGCAACAGTTTGGTGCGCTCCACCAAAAAGGACGCCGCCGTGATGCTCACCCCGATGGGCGTGTTGACCTCGTGGGCCACGCCCGCCACCAGGTCGCCCAGGGCCGCCATTTTGGCGGAATGGATCATCTCCTTCTGGGTCTGCTGAAGGCGGTCCAGGGAATCTTCGAGACTAGCTTGGTATTCGCGGTTCTGGCGCTGTAATCGGGCCCGCTCCAGGCAGCGTTCCACGGAGTGGACCAGGATGTTCATGTCCTGGATGGGCTTGACCAGATAATCCCAGGCGCCCCGGCGCAAGGCCTCGACCACGTCCCGGATATCGCCCACGCCCGAAATGACCATGACCGGTGTTTCCGGCGACTCCTTCCGGATGGCCTCCAAAACCTGCAGGCCGTCCATGCGCGGCATGCGCAAATCCGTCAGGACGATGTCCGGCGCCTGCTCGCGGAACACCGCCAACCCGTCCTCGCCATCTTGGCCATGCAGGACTTTATAGCCAAAATCCTCGAGATAGTTACTCAAACTCTCACGCACGGCTTGATCGTCATCAATGGCCAAAATGACCGCGTCCGAGGCTGAATTCACGGCAAAACCTCCCGCGTGTTGGGTTTCCCGAAACATATCCGGGATAATGGCGGCCTCATGACGCGGCCTGGGCCACGGCCAGGACCGGCGCCTTCAGGGGCAGGGTCATGACGAACACGGCGCCACGGCCCGGAGTCGATTCCACGTCCAGTGTCCCGCCATGATTTTCGACAATGATGAAATACGAAACCGACAGGCCCAGGCCGGTCCCTTCCCCCACGCCCTTGGTCGTGAAAAAAGGCTCGAAAACCCGGCGACGGACGTCCTCGGTCATGCCCGGCCCGTTGTCCTCGATCTCGATCCGCACATGCTCGCCATCCCGGCGCACGCGGAACACGAAGCAGGGTTTTTCCACCCCGGCCATGAACATGGCCTGGGCGCCGTTTTGAATCAGATTGAAAAAAACCTGCTGAATCTTGCTTTCGTCGCCGGGCACCAGGGGAGCATCGGCCGCGTACTCGCGAACAATCTCGATTCGCCGGAAATCATACTGCTTTTTCAAGTCGTAATCGTTGCCGGCCAATTCCACGGTCCGATCCAGCAAGGCCGGGATATCGACCGGGGTCAGGTGCGAGGAACTTTTGCGGCTGAAGGACAACATGTTGGTGACGATTCTGGCCGCCCGCTGGCCGGACTCGGCGATGGAATCAAGCATGCGCACGCAGTCGCGCCGCTCCATGTAGTCCCGAAGCAGGGGCAGGGACAATCCAAGCTCGTCGGCCACGGCCTGGTTGGCCGGCAGATCCCTCAGAAGGCGGTTGCGGAGCACCTGCACGTTTTGCAGAATTCCGGCCAGGGGATTGTTGATTTCGTGCGCCATGCCCGCGGCCAAGCCGCCCACGGAAAGCATCTTCTCGGACTGGATCATGGTTTCCTCGAGAAGAACCCGCTCGCTGACGTCATCGAGACGGATGACCGCGCCCCGCATGCCGCCACTGACCAAGGGATAGATGGTGACATCGTAAAAAACCGTGGCCTCCGCCCGGATTCGGGCGACCTTGCTTTTTTTGCACGGAACACCGCTGGCCATGGTCTCCAGGATTTCGTCCCGCAGTGGGGGCAAATCCAGGCCCAGGTTCTCGAAAAGCGTCCCGTGGGCATCCTCCAGGGACAGGCCGGTAATGGCCACGGCCTGACGGTTCCAATGCGTGACGCGCCCGTCCTGGTCCACGGCGATAATCATGGACGGCATGGAATCGAGAATATCGCGCAACGCGCCCTCGGCCCGCATCAATCCGGCTTCGGCCGCGTGACGTTGGCCAATGTCGCGCTTCAAATTTTCAAGCATGCCGTTGAAGGCGTCCACGACCATGTCGATCTCGTCCGGGTGGCGGCTGTGTCGGTCCAGCACAAGGGGTCCGGGCAGGTTGTCCAGGCTCAACGTGGCGGCATAGTCGGCCATCTGCCGTAAATGACGGGTGATGAGGCGGGTGGACAGGGTAAGAATGATGATCGACACAAGAAAGGTCTTCACGCCCTGCGTGGTCAAAATGACCATGACCTTGTCCAGCAGGCGGCCGTACATGGCGGCCCTGTCCACGGCGACGACCAGGGAGCCGATATGTTCCGTGCGTTCCGGGCTTTCAAAAATCAGCGGATACGTCTCGATCAGCAGGGAATCCGGCGGTGCCTCGGTTCCCCGCGACAACTCCATGCCGTCGGGCGAAACGACCCGCACATAGCGGATGTCGCGCAGTTCCAGCATGCCTTCAAGCTGCGCCAGGATCTGCTCTTCGTCCAGGTACCACAGGGAATTGGCCAGGCTGGACAGGCGCGTGGCGCGGATCTGCTCCAGCTGGGAGCGCAGCAGGTGCATGTCCGTCTGGTAGTCCACATAGAGTTGCGTGATGGTGCCCAACATGGCCAGAAACGAACTGCCAAGCAAAATCAAAATCAAGAGCTTGCGCCCCAGGCGGGTTCCCCTGGGCCAATTCGAAAAACGAAAAAAAGCCATGCGGACCTCTGCGATTCATCCAGCGGCGACACCGGGTTTTGCACTCCATAGCCCGAGCCCCGGCAAATTGGAACGGGAATAACGAATTGCGATGGCGCGCACGCTGAAATCAGGGCACGAGCAGGCTGAGAACGACAATGACCACCAGGGACGGAAGCAGGCTGGATAACCGGATGGCGGTCAAGCCCAGAAGGTTGATGCCAATGCCCAGGATCAGGGTTCCCCCCGTGGCCGTGAGCTGGGCAATGAGGTACTCGGAAAAATACGCCTGAAACGAGCTGGCGAACACGGTCAGCACACCCTGATACAACAGCACCGGCAGGGCCGAAAAAAGCACGCCGGAGCCATAGGTCGAGGCCAGGGCGATGGAGGCGAAACCATCCAGCAGGGACTTGGTGAACAAAATGGAATGATCCCCCCGGATGCCCTCGTCAAAAGCCCCCAGGATGGCCATGGCCCCGATGCAATAAATTAGCGAGGCGTTGACCATGCCGTCCACGAAACGGGTATTGGAAGAGCGAACCAAATTTTTCAGGCGATCGGCCAGGGCCGCGAATCGGTCTTCGAGACGCAGCAGCTCGCCCAGAATGCCGCCGATGAGCACGCTCAGCACCACCAACAAGCCGTTTTTACCCTGCACGGCCATCTGCATGCCGATGACCAACACGCACAATCCAAGGCCCTGAAAAACGACCAGACGCATTTTCTCCGGCAAGCGGCCATGCAGAAGCAGCCCAATACCGCCGCCAACCAGAATGGCCAGGGCGTTCATGACCGAGCCCATGGGAAAAACCATGATATTTCCTTATGGAGTTACGCCGCAAGACGTTCGCGGCTGAATGGGGGCCGCCCCGGTCGGGCCGGAGCGGGCCGAATCAGGATTTCCCGCCCCCGGCGGAGGCGTAGCGTTCCAATTTTTTCTTGTAGGCCACCACGCCGCCGACCAAGCCCTTGGCCATGGCCGTCAGATAGGCTTCCGATTTGAGATTGCCCGCCTCGGCCGGATTGGTCAGATAGCCCAGCTCCACGAGGACCGACGGCATCCGGGCCCCGGTCAGGACATAGAAAAACGCGCCCTTGGAGCCCATGTTGCGCAGGCCATGGCTGGATCGCATCCCGCGCAGGGTCTCTTTTTGCATCAACGACGCCATATCCTTGGATTCATTGATCTTGGAGTTGAGCATCAGATCCGAAAGAATAAACTGCATGTCGCTGATCTTTTTGGCCGAAACCCCGTTCTCGCGGGCCGCCACGCGCACGGACTGGGCATCGGTGGCGAGGTTGAGGTAATAAATTTCCAGGCCCTTGACGCTTGAATCCGAATAGGCGTTGCAGTGCACGGAAATAAACAGGTCCGCGTCTCGGGCATTGGCCCGGGCCGTGCGCTCTTCCAGGGAAATGAAGGTGTCCGTGGTCCGCGTGTAGTGGACCTCGAACCCCTGGTTCTGCAGCAGCCGTCCCACAATCTTGGCCATGCGCAGGTTGACGTCCTTTTCACGCACGCCATTGGCCATGGCGCCGGGGTCCTTGCCGCCATGACCGGGATCGATCATGACCGTGCGCACCGTCAGCCCCAACTGCTCGACCAGACTGCCGGCATACTTTTTATGCTTGGACCCGATGGCGATCTGCGGCGTCGTGGCCTTTTTCTCCTCAGTCCGGGATGCCGGGGCGCCCTTGGCCGTCTTCGTGGGCGCCGGGGCCTTGGCCTCGGGTTTGGCATTGGCCCGATCGTGCTTCAAATCCCGCAAGGCTTCGACAACAGGATCGGTCTGAGCGGACGTGGCCGGGGAAGCCTTGGCGTCCGTGACGGCCGCCGCTGGATGGCCCGTTTTTTTTGATTTCGTGCCAAAGACATCGACAACGATACGGTATGGATCGGGCAAGGTGAACGCCCGGAAATGGTCCATCTGGAGCAGGTCCAGGGTGACACGCGCCCCGCCCGAGGCGGACGACAGGGCTTCGATCCGGGAAAGAACGCCGCCGCCGACACCACGCGACGGGATGACGTCGGGCGCGACCACCGCCGAGGGCAGGGACAGCACCAAAAAACGTTTGCCATCCCGTTCCTCCACGGCCCGCTCGAACGCCGCGTCCTTGTCCAGATCAAGGACAACCCGCGTGTATCCCTGACTTGGCCAGCACCGGATTCCCAACAGCTTGGTGGCCGTGCCCGGCTTGGACGTGGCAACGGCCGGCGCCGACTTGGCGACGGCGGGCGCGGCGGACGCCGATTTGGTGGCCGGGGAAGCAGCCGCCACGGATTGCCCCGGGCCCAGGGCAGCCAGATGTTTCGCGGCGTCCGGCGCCATGTCGCCCTTGGAATAACGCGCCACCACGGACTCGAAAACACTCCGTGCCCTGGCCGGATCTTGAAATTGTTCCTTCCAGATCAAGCCCTCGCGGTAGAGCGAATCGTCGGTCCAGCCATGGTTCGGATAGGCCGCGATCATGCGCTCAAAGGCGGCCAGGGCCTTCTCCCGGTCGGATTTCAAAAAAGAGCGACGGCCCACTTCCTCGTGCACCCGGCCAATGAAATACATGCACTTGGGGGCGTCCTCGCCCTTGGGGGCGGCGGCCAGTGACTTTTCAAACACCGTGAGCACCTTGTGCCACTCATCCCGCAAGGCCGCTTTTTTCTCATCGGCCAAGAGCGCCTTGAACGCGGTCATGCCCCGCATGTAGTCGTCATGGGGCGAAGCCCAGGCCAAGGCAACCGCCCCGAAAACCAGGGCCATCGCCACGACGGTTCGTATCACAAATCGTATTTGCATCCTTATTCCACGGTCACGCTTTTGGCCAAATTCCGGGGCTGGTCAACGTCCTTCCCCAGATACACGGCCATTTCATACGCAAACAGCTGCACGGCCGGCAGCACCAAAAAACTCTTCAGCGGCCCCCAGGCATCGGGCAATATCCACGGGTTTTCCACGACCGGGGCCGCGCCCGGATTGACCAGGGCGATGATCCGTCCGCCCCGGGCCTGCACTTCCTGCAGATTGGAGGCGACCTTTTGCAGCAGGTCGTCGTTGAGGGCCATGGCAAACGTCGGAAAACGGGGATCGATCAGGGCGATGGGCCCATGCTTCATCTCGCCGCTCGCGTAGCCCTCGGCATGGATGTAGGAAATTTCCTTGAGCTTGAGGGCCCCTTCCAGGGCCAGGGGAAAATACAGACCGCGCCCCAGAAAGAAAAAGCTGGACGCGTCGCTGTATCCCTGGACCAGCTCCATGGCTTTTTGCCGGATGGCCGGCAGCTCTGTTTCGAGCCCATCCGACACCCGGCCCAAGGCGGCCAGGGCGTCCCCGACCGCGTCGGGGGTCAGAGTCTGTTTGCGCGCGGCCCAGGCCAGGGTCATGAGCATCAAGACCACCATCTGGCTGCACATGGCCTTGGTCGAAGCCACGCTGATTTCCGGGCCCGCCTGGGTGTACACCACGCTGTCCGACTCGCGGGCTATGGAGGAGCCAACCACGTTGCACAGTCCCAATATGGGAACGCCGGCCTCCCGGGCAATGCGGATGGCGGCCAGGGTGTCCGCCGTCTCGCCGGACTGACTGATGGTCAGAACCAGATCGCCGGACAGGAAGACGCTGTCACGATAGCGGAATTCCGAGGCAATCTCGACCTGAACCGGAATCCGGGCCCAGGATTCGAGCAGATACTTCGCCCACAACCCGGCATGATAGGACGTGCCGCAGGCCACGATGGTCAGCCGCTCGGGAATGGGCAGGGCGTCCAGCTCGGGCAGCAGGACCCGTCCCTTCTGAATGCGTCCGGCCAGACAATCGCGGATGACCCGTGGCTGCTCGAAAATTTCCTTGAGCATGAAATGCCGGTATCCATCCTTCTGGGCGGCCTGGACATCCCAGGACACATGCCGGACCTCCTTGGTCCGGGGCTCCAGGGTGACGACATCGAAGACCTGCCAGGAAGAGGCGTCCAGCTCGACCAACTCGCCGTTGTCCAGAAAAACCACTTCCCGCGTGTAGGGCAGGAAGGCCGGAATATCCGACGCGACAAAATTCTCGCCCGTGCCGATGCCCAGGAGCAACGGGCTGGCCTTGCGGCTGGCCCAGATTTTTCCCGGATGTTCATGGGCGAGTAGGGCAAAGGCGTAGGCGCCCTCCACCCTGGCCAGGGCCCAGGAAATCCCCCGACGGACATCGCCGGTCAGATCCACGCCCTTGGCGATCATGTGCACCAGGACCTCGGTGTCGGTCTCCGACAGGAACACGTGCCCCTCGGCCTGGAGTTCGGCCTTCAACTCGGCGTAATTTTCAATGATGCCGTTGTGCACCAGGGCGAAACGTCCGGCCCCGTCCATGTGCGGATGGGCATTCCGCTCCACGGGCAGGCCATGGGTCGCCCACCGGGTATGGCCGATGCCGCACAGGGAACTGGCCGTGTCCAGCCCCCGTATCTTGCCATCCAGGGCCCCGAGCTTGCCCTCGGCCCGAATGACATTCAGGCCACGCTGGTCCGCGAAGGCCACGCCAGCCGAATCGTATCCCCGGTACTCCAAACGCCGCAGGCCCTCGACAATGGCCGGGATGGCCGGCCGATGCCCACTGTATCCGATAATGCCACACATGGTTATTCTCCCAGTTCCTGTTCGGCGCGGACCCAAAAATCAGGCCAGAGCGCCAGCAGCGCGTTCATGGCTTGGCGGCGGTGGCTACGGCCGTTTTTCGTGTCCGCGTCCATTTCCGCCGCGGTACATCCCAATTCCGGGTCAAAAAAAACAGGATCATAGCCAAAGCCATTGGCGCCGCGCGGCGCCCTGGCCACCAGCCCCGGCCAGGCACCCCGGCCAATGATCTCCCGGCCGCCCGGCGTGGCCGCGAGCATGACACAGGCAAAATGACAGCCGCGCCCGGTGTCGGGGACGTCCCGCATGGCATCCAGCAACGTGGCCGTGTTTTTTTCGTCCGTGGTCCCCTCGCCGCCATACCGGGCCGAATGCACGCCCGGAGCGCCGCCCAAGGCGTCCACGGCCAGACCGGAATCATCGGCCACGGCCACCAGCCCCGTGATCCGGGCCACGGCCAGGGCCTTGATCCGCGCGTTTTCCTCGAAGGTGGCGCCGGTTTCGGGGATATCTCCGATTTGGGGAAAATCCTTCAGGCCCAGGACTCGCACCCCGGGAATCATCGTTGCCAACATGGCCGAAAGCTCCCGGATTTTCCCGGCATTGCCCGTGGCCAGAACCAAGGTATCCATCAATAAAACTCCATGTCACGCGGCCAGATCAAAAAGTTCAAAACGAAACGCGGCCAGATCGGCGTGGAGCATCCGACCAGCCAAACGCAGATTTCCGTCCACGAGATAGTGCACGACTTCCGCGGCCTGCAATGACGCCGCCAGGCACGCCGCCGGCGCCAGACTGCCCAGGACATGCTCGGCGTCGGCATCGCCCGGATCGGACCACAAGGACGAGATACCAACCTGATCGGGAAATTCGCTGCCAACCAATGCCGTCCACCCGGCCACGGCCGCCGATACCACCGGCAACCCGGCCGCGCTGGCCGCTTCGTGCAGCATGCGACGCGGCGCGATGCCGCCCAGGGCGTCGACCACGACATCCATCCCGCGCAACGCCGTGGGCAGGTTGGACACGTCCAGAAAAAAATCCAGGGCCTCGACCTCGATCAACGGACAAATCGTCCGCGCCCGCGCGGCACCGACGCGGGCCTTGTTCCGCCCCAGATCCTTGACCGAGGACAAAAGCTGGCGATTCAGATTGCTCTCCTCGAAAACGTCGCCATCGGCCACCCTGATCCGGCCCACGCCAAAACGGGCCAAGAGCTCCAGGACATAGCCGCCCAGACCGCCGGCTCCAACCACGAGCACGGCCCCCGCCAACAACCGGGCCTGATCCACCGGCGACACCGCGTGCAGATTTTTCAATAAAACCGAAGGGATAATATCCTGATCAACGGCCATGCGGGCCGCCTCGGACACGGGCAGGCCAGAAACCCGGCACAACTCGTCCAGTTCGCGCAAGCCGATGGTCCGCGCCCGACGCGAGGCGTCTTCGGCGGCCAGAGAGGCCAGAAGGGTCCGCGTGGATGGTTTCATCCGCCCCCCACGGCCGGAAACAGGCCGACCTGATCGCCATCGGCAAGCGTGGTGGCCAGGGAGCTGTTCTTACTGTTGATGAACACCAGCTTGATATCGTCCGCGCCCAACCCCAGGTCGGGGAGCATGGCGTCGACGGTCAGGCCCTCGGCCAGGTCAAGGAAGCCGCCAGGGGGATTGTGGTCGCTCAATGTCGCGTAGCATTTGACGGAAATTCGCATGGCATTTCCAGGAACGCGGCGCATCCGCGCGTGGTTGGGGTTGCGTGGAAGAGTGGGGGCATCTTCCCGAAGGCCGGTGGCGGCG
Organism: Deltaproteobacteria bacterium; assembly: GCA_009930495.1. Classification (NCBI taxonomy): domain Bacteria; kingdom Pseudomonadati; phylum Myxococcota; class Myxococcia; species Deltaproteobacteria bacterium. Next base: position 12,126 of record RZYB01000027.1, on the reverse strand, counting down.
TCAATACATTTTGACATGGGCCGGACGGGACCACCCGGATCAGCCCAGGAAAATCTCCACCCGCTGGCCGGGGATATTCCCCTTGAGCTCGGTCAAGAGGCCGCGCAACGTGGCCGTGACCAGACGATCGATAAACGGATTGAGCGACAGCTGCTGCCCTCCGACAACCACCCGCAATTTGGGACGCAGGGCCAGGCAAGCCTTGGGCGTGACCTTCCCGGCCACGATTTCCCGGGCCAGCTCAAGACACGACGCGCGCCCGCAGCCACCGCAGTCCAGCCCTGGCAGGGCAAAACCTCGGTCCTCGACCAGCGAGGCCAGCTCGGCGACGGATTCGGCCCGCCGTAGTCCGGGCAGACCGCCGGGCCCCCAGGAAGCCAGGGCCAGTCCATTGTCCAGGGACGCTTCCTCCTCGTCGGTGCCCAGAACAACGATACGGGGCAGCCAGGTCAGCGACTTTCCGCCCTCGACCAGGACAATATCGGCTCCGAGTAGGGGCAGTACGTCCTGCAATTGCCGGGCGGCGTTCCAGTGCAGGGAGACCTCCCTTGGCCCGATGCCGGCCACGCTCGCGCACTCCCCGGCGAACCGGGCCGTATCCGTGTCGCTCTTGTCCAGACCATGATGCGTGAACTTGACCGCGCCAACCTTTTTCCCACGGGCCGTCAGCTCCCGCGCCAATTCCAACATCAGGGTCGTCTTGCCGGATTTCTTGAATCCCACGACCGACACCACCGTGAACATGCGTCCTCCGTCTTTGACAATCACCGGTCGATACACTAATTGAGTCGATTTTCTACACGTACCCGCCCCGACTGTCCTCGCCCGCGAGACGTGAAGCCGGACCGCGACAACGCCATCCCATCCCAATTCGTCAAGGACTGCTATTGTCTATGTCTAAAATTCAGAAAATTAAAGGCTTTTCTGACCTCTTCAGCCCGGAGAGCACTGTCCACACCCGCATGGAAAACCTGGCCAGGGATATTTTTGGCGCCTATGGGTGCCGGGAGATCCGGGTGCCCATTCTGGAAAAAACGGAGCTCTTCGCCCGGTCCATCGGTGAAGAAACCGACGTGGTCCAAAAAGAGATGTACACCTTCGCCGACCGCAAGGGCCGCTCCCTGACCATGCGCCCCGAGGCCACGGCCGGGGTCCTGCGCGCCTTCATCGAGTCCGGTCTGGCCGGGCAGGAAGGCGTGACCAAGCTTTTCGCCTGCGGCCCCATGTTCCGCTACGAACGGCCGCAAAAAGGCCGACTGCGCCAGTTTCATCAGCTCGACGTGGAAGTCCTGGGCACCGACGCCCCCCAGGCCGACGCCGAGGTCATCCTCATGCTCTGGACCTATCTGGCCAGACTTGGCCTGAAGAATCTGACTCTTGAGCTCAACTCTCTGGGCTGTCCGGCCTGCCGCCCCGTTTTTCATCAATGGCTGCGCGAATTCTTGGCCTCCATCGACCAGACCGCCCTGTGCGAGGATTGCCGGCGCCGCACGGAAACCAATCCCCTGCGCGTGCTGGACTGCAAGGTTCCAACCTGCAAGGCCCTGGTTGCAAACGCGCCCCGCATCACCGACTCGCTTTGTCCGGAATGCGCCGACCATTTCGCCCAGGTCCGGGCCATCCTGGACAGCGCGGCCCTGCCCCATACCCTCAACGACCGCTTGGTGCGCGGACTGGACTATTATCAGCGCACCACGTTCGAGGTCGTCTCCGGCGAGATTGGCGCCCAGACCGCCGTGGCCGGTGGCGGGCGCTACGACGGCCTCGTCAAACAGCTCGGCGGCCCGGATCTGCCGGGCATTGGTTTCGCCTGCGGCATGGAGCGTCTGGCCCTCCTTCTTGGCCAGCCCCAGCTCCCGGCTCCGGATTTTTATTTGGCCGTCCTCGACCCAGCCGCCCTGAACACGGCCTTGCTGTTGGGGCACAGACTGCGTGAACGCGGCTTTTCCGGCGAGGTCGCCTTTGAAGCCAAAAGCGTCAAAAGCCAGCTCCGCCAAGCCAACAAGCTTGGCGTCAAGACCTGCCTTCTGCTCGGCCAGGACGAAATGGCCAAGGGACAGATCGTGGTCAAGGACATGGCCACTGGCGCGCAAAAAACCATTGGCCAGGACGACATGGATCAGGCGCTGGGCTTCAAGCATCCCTAGCGCCTTTACAGGACCATATTTCAGATTATCGAACAACCTTGGCTTCGGCCACCCGCGAGGATACACATGGACGACAGAATCACGGATATCGGAACCGACGCCCTGGGCGGCTGGCGCAGATCCCACACCTGTGGCGACCTGGGCCTGCCCCAGCTGGGCCAGGAAATCTGCCTCATGGGCTGGGTGCAATACCGCCGCGACCACGGTGGCCTGATCTTCATCGACCTGCGCGACCGTCACGGTCTGACCCAGGTCGTGTTCTCGCCGGAAGTCGCGCCCGAGGCCCACGCCCGCGCCCACGTCCTGCGCACCGAATACGTGCTCGCCATCAAGGGCGTTGTCCGCAACCGCCCGGACGACATGGTCAATCCCAAGCTGGCCACGGGCGCCATCGAAGTCTACGTCACCGAATACAAGCTCCTGAACACGGCCAAGACCCCGCCCTTTCCCATCGAGGACCGGGTGGACGTGTCCGAGAACCTGCGCCTCAAATACCGATTCCTGGACCTGCGCCGCAAATCCCTGGCCGACAACCTCATCCTCAGAAACCGCGTGGCTCAGTCCGTGCGCCGCTATCTGGACGAACTCGGCTTCCTGGAAATCGAGACCCCGGTCCTGACCAAGTCCACGCCCGAGGGCGCGCGTGACTTCCTGGTCCCGAGCCGCGTCAACCAGGGCCAGTTCTACGCCCTGCCCCAGTCGCCGCAGCTCTTCAAACAGCTGCTCATGTGCGGCGGCCTGGACCGCTATTACCAGATCGTCAAATGCTTCCGCGACGAGGATCTGCGCGCCGACCGCCAGCCGGAATTCACCCAGATCGATATCGAGATGTCCTTTGTCGACGAGGAACAGGTCATGGCCATGGCCGAGGGCATGATGGCCCGGGTCATGAAGGATGCCCTGGGCAAGGATTTCGCCCTGCCCCTGCCGCGCATGACCTACGCCCAGGCCATGGCCGAATACGGCGTGGACAAACCCGATGTCCGTTTCGACCTGAAGCTCACGGAGGTGACGGATATCGTGCGCGGCTCGGAGTTCAAGCTCTTCGCCACGGCCGCCCTGGTCAAGGCCCTGCGCGTGCCCGGTGGCGGCGAACTGTCGCGCAAGGAAATCGATGATTTCACCGACTTCGTGAAAATCTACGGGGCACAGGGTCTGGCCTGGATCAAAATCAAGGAGGACGGCTGGCAGTCTCCCATCGCCAAATTCCTGAGCGATGCCGAACGGGCCGGCCTGACCGAAGCCCTGGGTCTTGAGCCCGGCGACATCGTCTTTTTCCAGGCCGGCGCGCCGGAAATGGTCAACAGCGCCCTGGGCAACCTGCGTCTCAAGCTCGGCGAGCGTTTCGGTCTCATCCCCGAAAACGAGTTCGCGCCCCTGTGGGTCACGGATTTCCCGCTGCTGGAATGGAATCCGGACGAAAAACGCTGGGTGGCCATGCACCACCCCTTCACCGCGCCCAAGGACATGGGCGCCCTGGCGAGCAATCCGGCCCAGGCCGTGGCCAGGGCCTATGACCTGGTCCTGAACGGCACGGAAGTGGGCGGTGGCTCCATCCGCATCCACAACCCCGAAACCCAGCAGCGCATGTTCGACGCCCTGGGAATCGGCGAAGAGGAAGCCCGCGCCAAATTTGGATTTCTGCTCGACGCCCTGGTTTTTGGCGCCCCGCCCCACGGCGGCATCGCCTTTGGGCTGGACCGCCTGATCATGCTGCTGACCGGCGCCAAATCCATCCGCGACGTCATTGCCTTCCCCAAGACCCAAAAGGCGACCTGTCTCATGACCGAGGCGCCGTCCGAGGTCGAAAACACCCAACTGCGCGAACTGGGCTTGCGCCTGCGAGAAAAGCCCAAAGAGTAGATCATGGCACGAAAGATTGTTACCTATCCCGATCCGGTGCTGGCCAGAATATCCGCGCCGGTGACGGACATCACGGATTCCGTCCGTGACTTGGCCGCCGAGATGACTGAAATCATGTATGAAAATAAGGGGATTGGTCTGGCCGCGCCCCAGGTGGGCGAAAACGTCCGCCTCATCACCGTGGACTTGAGCGGCCCGGACAAGCGCGAGGATCTCAAGGTCTTCGTCAATCCGGTCCTGTCCAAGCCCGAGGGCGAGGTCGACTCCGAGGAAGGCTGTTTGTCCGTGCGCGGCTACCGCTCCACCGTGACCAGGGCCGAGAAGGTTCACCTCTCGGCCATGGACCTGGACGGCAATCCCGTGGAACTGGACGCCGACGACCTCATGGCCATCTGCCTCCAGCACGAGGTCGATCATTTGAATGGCGTGCTGTTCATCGACAGAATCAGCAAGTTGAAGCGCACCCTGTACGAACGAAAGCTCAAGAAATGGCTGAAACAGAAAAAAAACTAAGCGTTGTGTTCATGGGCACGCCGGACTTCGCGGCTGCGTCCCTCAAACACCTTATCGCCTGGGGACAGTGCGATATCGTTGGCGTTTATTCCCAGCCCGACCGCCCCTGCGGCCGGGGACAGGTCTGCACCCCGCCCCCGGTCAAGGTCGCGGCGCTGGAAGCCAGCCTGCCCGTCTTTCAGCCCGTCAACTTCAAGGACGGGGCCGATGTGGCCCAACTGGCCGCATTGGCCCCGGACCTGTTGCTCGTGGCGGCCTACGGCCTCATTCTGCCACAAGCCGTTCTGGACATCCCACGTCTTGGGGCCATCAACGTCCATGCCTCGCTGTTGCCCGAATACCGGGGCGCGGCGCCCATCCAGCGGGCCATCATGGACGGTCGTCATGTCACCGGCATCACCATCATGCGCATGGAGGCCGGCCTGGACACGGGCGACATCCTGCTTCAACGCAGTCTGGCCATCGGCATCGACGACACGGCGCAATCGCTGCACGACGACCTGGCCGACATGGGCGGGCGTCTGCTGGTCGCGGCCCTGGAAAAAATGACCCAGGGAGGCTTGGTGCGCATTCCCCAGGATCACGCCCGCGCCACCTACGCGGCCAAATTGTCCAAGGAGGACGGCCGCATCGACTGGAACCAACCCGTCCTGACCGTGCACAACCGCATCCGTGGTCTTTTCCCCTGGCCCGGTTCCTGGTTCGACTGGAACGGCCTGCCCGGAAAAACCCTGCGCCTGACCGTGCATCCCGGCCGCATCGCCGGCGAGCTTCCCCAAAACGTCCGCCCCGGCGACATCGTCGGCGTGGACGGCGACATGGTCCTTGTCGCCTGCGCGGACAAACTCTACGCCGTGCCGACCATCAAGCCCGCCGGGGGCAAGCCTCTCACGGGGCGGGAATTTTATTGCGGGTATTTGAGCCGGTGTTCCGGGGAGCATCTCGCGGCACACGACCCCACCTGTTCCGGAGAATAACGCCCCATGGCCCGGCCCAGAAGCACTTCCCAGAAATACACACGCCTGGAGCAGGAAATCCGGGACAGCTTCCAGACCCGTAAACGCATTTTCATCGGCCTCATCAGCGGCGCATCGATCCTGATTTCTGCCATCCTGGCCCTGCTCTGGATCATTCCCTTTGTCGGCCTGACCACCATCCACCCCATCGCGCCCTGGGTTCTGGGCCTGATCGTGGGCGGCCTGATTCTGTGCATCGGCTGGGCCGCCCTGGCCCTGGTGCTGAATATCCTTCTCGGCCGGCCCGTGCTGTTCGCCAAGCGTCTGCGTGGCGTGACCATCAAGCTCTTCCTGCCGCTCATGACGCTTTTGGGGCGCGTCCTCGGTATTCCCAAGCAAACGGTGCGGGCGTCGTTCATCAAGGTCAACAACGAGCTGGTCAAGGGCGAGGGGCACCGCTATCCGGCCGAAAGAATTTTGCTGCTCATGCCCCACTGCATCCAGAACAGCCGCTGCAAATACCGCCTGACCTACAACATCGACAACTGCAAACGCTGTGGCCAATGCGCCCTGGCCGGCCTGCTCGATCTGCGCGACAAGTACGGCGTCAACCTGGCCGTGGCCACGGGCGGCACCATCGCCCGGCGCATCGTGGTCCAGCATCGCCCCAAACTGATCATCGCCGTGGCCTGTGAACGCGATCTGGCCAGCGGCATCCAGGACACCTACCCCATCCCGGTCTATGGCATCCTGAACACCCGTCCCTTCGGTCCCTGCCTGGACACGGACGTGTCCCTGGACCGCGTGGAATGGGCCATCAACGAGTTTTCCGCGTGAGCACCCCCCAGGCCCGCCGCATGGCATTGGACATCCTGCGCCGGTGCCTGGACCACAACCAGGACATCCAGGCCGCCACGGACGACGTCCTCGCCGTCGCGCCGGATGGCCCGGACAAGGGGCTGGCCACGGAACTGGCGTATGGCTACCTGCGCCTGCGCGGCCGCCTGGACTTTTTGCTGAACCAGCTTCTGCGCAACCCCGTCCAGACCTCGCCCGTCCTGCGCCGCATCCTGGGCGTGGCCGCCTACGAACTCCTCTTCCTGAGCCGCATCCCGGAATACGCCACCCTGGACTGGGCCGTGACCCTGGCCAAGGACCGCCTCGACCCAACCATGGGCAAGGTGGCCAACGGCGTATTGCGCAGCCTGCTCCGTCTGGGCCGCGCCGTGCACCATCCCGACTACTTCCAGACCAAAACCGCTGGCGTCGCCGCCTTTCTGGCGGCGTGGTATTCCTGCCCGTCATGGTTGGCCCGGATGTGGCTTTCGGCCTACGGTCAGGAACAGGCCGAAACCTTGTTGCGGGCCAGCCTCCAGACGCCGCCCCTGGGGGCGCGCATCAATCGTCTCCACCCCGAAGCCAATGCCCTGCGCCAGCAACTCGCGAGCACGGCCGAGGTGCGCGAGTTCGAAGCCGCGCTGACGCAGTGGCCGGAGTTTCTCCACGCGGCCGAGACCAACGGCGTGCTCACCCGCCAAAGCCTAGCCGCGCAACGGATCATGGATGTCCTGGGCGTGGATCTCTGGCCCGATCCCATCCTGGACGCCTGCGCCGGACGCGGCGGCAAGACGTTCCTGATGGCCGAGCGCGGCAAGGAGGTCTGGGCGGCGGACGTCAATGTTTTCCGGCTCGGTCAGTTTGGCGCCGAGTGCCGCCGCCTGGGATTTGCCGTGCCCGTCTTCCGCGCCCCGGCCCAAGGCCCATCTCCCCTGCGCCAGGCACCCCGGACCATCTTCCTGGACGCACCCTGTTCCGGACTGGGCGTGCTCTCCCGGCGACCGGACATCAAATGGAAACGCACGCCCGCGGACTGCGCCACGTTGGCCAGTCTGCAACGCGACATGCTGGCCGGCGCGGCGGGTCTGCTTCCTGGCGGTGGCGGCCTGGTGTATGTGACCTGCACCATGAATCCAGCGGAAAACGAAACCCAGATCGCCTCGTTCATCCACGACCACCCGAATTTTTCCCTGGTCCGCCAAGCTCGAACGCCCATGTCCGAACATCTCGGGGAATTCTTTTTTGGCGCGGTTCTGCACAAAAAAAACTGATTCAAAGCCCCGCGCGCCCTTCAAAAAACAAGGCCGGCACGCCCCATGACGGAGCGCGCCGGCCTTGATCGTCTGCTTCCCTACCCGCATGGCCACGCCCAAAACACAGGGCGCCGCCATATTTCACATTATTTCCACAACCATTTGAACCAGGACAGACTTTCGTCCTTTTTGGCCAGGGCCGGGAACCATTTTGCATACAGCCGGTCGTATTCTCCACTGTCCCGGAGCGCCTTCAGACCCGCGTTGATCTGGGCCAGAAGTTCCGTCTCCTTTTTGTTGACCGCGAAACCGAACAAATCGGGTATTGTTGCCGGCAGGGTGAACGCGAGCTCCAATTTTCCAGCAAACCGCTCGTTTTCAAAAACATAGCTGACCGCTGTCGGTGAGTCCGTGAACACCGCGTCCACCGTCCCCCTGGACAAGCCAAGCATGGCCGTTTCCGTATCCGGAAAGGGGACAACACTCTTGGCGTTGTTGAAACGCGCGAACGTCCGGCAGGCCTCGAAATTTGTCGTGGCGCCCCACGCGCCGATCTTCTTGTTGGTCAGATCCTTTTCCTTGCGGATACCCTCGCCCTTGCGCACGACAACGGTCTCTTCCGCCTCGAAATACATATCCGAAAAATCGACCTTTTTCTTGCGGGCGTCCGTGATCGTCGAAGCCGCGATGGAAGCCGCGAACTTGCCGGCGGCGATGTCGTCGAACAACGTTCCCCAGGGCGTGGCCTTCATAACGGGGGTGATCCCCGCATGACGGCAGATGGCCTGCATCAACTCGTGGCTGAAGCCAACAACCGTTCCATCCTCGTGCACGGAATGCACGGGGGGATAGGCCTCCTGGGGAACGGCGAAAACAACCTCCCGCGCTTCGGCCCACGTGCACAACACGCCCAACAAAGCCATGATCAGCATGGTTTTCCGTAGCATTATCACCTCGACATAAAATTTAAGAGTTCCCCGGACTGCGCTCAGGCGCCACCGGGCTTATCCGCTGACCGCCGATGAAATTCCTTGATAAGAATTTTTTCCAGGCATTCCCGACAGATATCCGTATTGTTACAATTTTGCAACTTCATTTCAATGACGGGATTCATCTTGCCCAGCTGCCCCCCCAGGCGAGTCAGATTGAGAGGGTCCTCGATATGAAGCGTATAGCGTTCCTCGTAGATTCCATCCTTGAGGCCCTGAATCTCCGCGCCGCAAATATCGCAAAAGCGTTTGATCATCGGCCAGCCTCCTCTAAGCCAGAAGCGCGCCCCGGTACTCGTCCCAGGACGAAATGCCCAAGGACGCGGCCAGGGCCGCGACCTCGTCCACCAAGCGAAAGGCGTTGTCCGGGCGCATGAAATTATACGTTCCGACTTGCACGGCATGCGCCCCCACGAGAATGAACTCCAATACGTCCTCGGCCGAGGCAATGCCGCCCATGCCGATGACCGGCACGTTCACGGCCCGGACCACCTGATGGACCATGCGCAGGGCCACGGGTTTCACGGCCGGGCCGGACAGCCCGCCGACCACATTGGCCAGACGGCTCTTGCGCGTGCGGACATCCACGGACATGCCCGAGAGGGTGTTGATCAGGGACAGCATGTCCGCGCCCGCGTCCACGGCGGCCTTGGCGATCAGGGTGATGTCGGTCACGTTGGGACTGAGCTTAACCATGACCGGCTTGTTCCCGGCCCGCTTCTTGACCGCCGTCGTGACCTGGGCGGCCATGACCGGGTCCTGGCCAAAGGCCACCCCACCACAGCGCACGTTGGGACAGGAAATGTTGACCTCCAGGGCCGCGATCTTGTTCTCGGCCGCGAAAATCGCGGCCAGTTCGCCGAAATCCTCGGCCGTCTGGGCATAAAGATTGGCGATAAGGGTGGTCCCGGCCGGAATGTAGGGCAATTTGTCCTTCATGAACGTTTCCACGCCCACGTTCTGCAGCCCAATGGCGTTGAGCATGCCGCACGGTGTCTCGGCGATTCGCGGCATGGGGTTGCCGACGCGCGGCGTCAGGGAAATGCCCTTCAGGCAGATGCCGCCCAGGGTGCTCAAATCGCCGTAGCGCATGAATTCCAGGCCGTATCCAAACGTGCCCGAGGCCGTGATGATGGGATTTTCGAGGGTCAACGAACCAAGACGAACACTTTGATCCATGATCATGCTCCCAAATCGATATCACGCACGTCAAAAACAGGACCATGCACGCAACTTTGCACGTAATCGCCCTGGGTGGTTTTGCCCACGCAGCCCAGACACGCGCCCACGCCGCAGGCCATGCGGTTTTCCAGGGAAACCTGACCATCCGTGCCGTGGAGCAGACAATATTTGCGCACCACCTTGAGCATGGGTTCCGGGCCGCAGGCCAGGACCTGCCCCACTCCGGCCAGGGCCTTGATCCGCTCCGAAAGCACGGTCTCGAAGGCGGCGATATCCGCCGGCCCCTTCTGCTGCATGGCCTCGCTGGGAATGCGGGCCGCGATCTCGGCGTAGGGGTAATGCTCCAGGTCAAGACGGTGGCCGAAAAGCATGGTCAGATTGTCGATTTTTTCGCGACGGGCGAGCATGACAAACGGGGCGATGCCCACGCCGCCGGCCAGAATCAGGTTGGGCCGGGTTTCGTCGATGCGGAACCAGCGCCCCAGGGGCCCCCAGACCGTGACTTTCTGACCGGGAACAAGTTCGGCCAGACGATGCGTGCCCCGGCCCACGGTCTGGAACAAAAGGCGCAGTCCCTTCCCGGACAGGTCGCAAATGGAAAATGGACGCGGCCAGACAAGTTCCGCGCCCCAATGAACGGGCCGGACCATGACAAACTGGCCACATTTGCAGGACCAGCCGGGATTTTCAAGAAACAGATCAATCAGGGTCGGATCGGAGCCGGGCTCGCAGGACAAAACCGTGAGCTCCCGGCACGGAGTTTGACTATCTATCATATGGATTTCCTAAACGCGTTCGCGTCGTGATGCGTGGATGGCATGGGACCCTCGCCGACCATGCGCGCCAGTTCGGCCTGGCGCTGGGCGTCGGACAGGGCCGAACACAGGGTAAAGGTGATGCCGTCGTGCACTTCCTTGCGGATGGCGAAGTGCTCGTCGGCCAGACGGGCCAGCTGGGGCCAGTGCGTGATCAGGATGACCTGCTGGCGGGTGGCCAGCAACCGGATGCGCTCCGCGACCTTGAGCAGGGTCTGACCGCCAATGCCGGAATCAACTTCGTCGAAAAGCAGGGCCGGAAGCTGGTCCTTGGTCCGCAGACTGACCACGGCCAACAAAAAGCGGGACAACTCGCCCCCCGAGGCAATGCGGTCCAGGGGTTGGGCGTCCAGGCCCGGGTTGGGAACCCACAAAAACCTCGGCCGCAATTCCTCGATGGACGGCGGGCCGGCATGAATGACCTGGGGACGGAAATCGACCAAAACCCGCAGATGCTCGGAAAATCCAAGATGGATCAATTCCGCTTCGAGACTCGCGGTCAAGGCGGCGGCGGCTGCCTCGCGGGCCTCGTTCAGGGCTTGGGCGGTCCGCGCCAATTCCGTCGCGGCCAGCCCCTCCTCTTTGTTCAAACGCTTCAATTCCAGACCGCTGGCGTCCAAAAATGACAAATTTTCCTCGATCTCCGCGCCCAGGGCTAAAATGGACTCCAGGGAACGCTTCAGCTTGCGCTGGAGCTGCTGCAACTCCCACAGTCGTTTCTCCACGGCCTCGGCGTCGAAATCCTCGGCCTGGCGGGAACCCACGAGTCGCAAATCCCGCAGCATCTCGGCCAGACCGCCACGAAACTCGCCCGTGGTCCGGGCGTGCTCGCGAAAATTCTCGTCCGTTTCGCCCAATCCGGCCAGGGCCCGTTCCAGGGCGGTCAGCGCGTCCTGCAAGCCATTCTCGCCCAAAAGCAAGCCCTGGGCCTCGCCAGCCATGGCCCGGACTTTTTCGGCCCGTTTCGAGGTCTCGCGCCAAGCCAGGAGCTCGTCTTCCTCTCCGGGCCTGGGATCAACCTTGCGGATCTCGGCCAGTTGAAATTCCAAAAAATCCCGCCGCTCGGACAAACCAGCCATGCGCCGCTCGACCTCGGCCTTGCGCGTCAAAAGAACACGCAGGGCCTCGCGCGCCTCGCGATGAGCCTCCAAAACATGGGCATCGTCCAGGAATGCGTCCAAAATCTCGACGTGATGATCGGGAGCAAGAAGGCGCTGTTGGCCGTGTTGGCTGGTGTGCAGCAGCAACCGAGGCCGCAGCTCGGCCAAACGGTCCTGGGAGCCCAGTTCATCGTTGAGGAAAAGCCGACTCCGCCCCGATTTCGCGGTCAACTCCCGACGCAGGAAAAGCTCCTGCCCGTCAAGGCGGAACACGGCCTCGACCACGGCCTTGTCGCGACCCGGACGAACCAGATCGGCGGCGATTCGCTCGCCCAAAATAAAATCCAAGGCGCGCAAGACAAAGGACTTACCCGCGCCGGACTCGCCCGTGAGCACATTGAGTCCGGAACAAAATTCCAGCTCCACATCGTCGATGAGGGCGAGGTTACGGATGCGCAGAGTTTCGAGCAT
>RZYB01000026.1 GCA_009930495.1 Deltaproteobacteria bacterium | reverse complement strand
GCTCGGAAAGGGCGCAATCCACTCATCACGTTGCCGTGACTCCTGACGCAGTCTCGGGCCAGCCTTTTGCCGCTACTGTACGCATGGCCCGCGCCGCGTTCTTTTTCGAGGGGCCGCGTGCTTCCTTTTCCGCTGATCACATGGCAATCCACAATTCTTGACACCTCTGGACTGATCATCGATGCGCGCCCAATGAAATCCTTTACAAGCCAAGGACAACGTGACTAAGGGCATCATCTCTCGCGTGAGCGGACTTGAGTCTCGACGCCGCCCGGATTTCCGGTGCCGGTTCCTCGCCATCTCGTCTCGGAGATTTCTTTTTCCCGGCATGTCCGGCCTTCGATTGCACATCACGCCAGTCGTTGATTTTCCTTGAACCACAGGATTTTTTTCGTGGATTTTTCCTCATTTTCCTTGGACCGGCGGATTGTCGCCGGCATCCGTGACTGCGGCTATTCATCTCCCACTCCCATTCAGATTCAGGCTATTCCCCCGGTGTTGTCCGGTCGGGACGTGTTGGGTCTGGCCCAGACCGGCACCGGTAAAACTGCGGCTTTTGCCCTGCCTTTGTTGCAGCGCCTGATCGCCACCGAATCCGCGCCGCGCGGCCCGGTCCAGGTTTTGATCCTGGCCCCCACCCGGGAACTGGCCTTGCAGATTCATGACAGTTTCGTCGCCCTGGGCAAGCAGACCGGCATGCGCAGTGCCGTGGTTTTTGGCGGCGTGGGCGAGACGCCGCAGATCAAGGCCGCCCGGCAGGCCACGATTCTGGTCGCCTGTCCAGGCCGGTTGCTGGATCTGGCCAACAGGGGGTTGGTCGATTTGTCCCAGGTGCGAACCCTGGTCTTGGACGAGGCCGATCATATGTTCGATATGGGTTTCGTGCCCGATGTGCGCCGGATCATGGCCAAGTTGCCGTCCAATCGGCAGAACCTGCTTTTTTCCGCCACGATGCCGACCGAGATTCGCAAGATGGCCGATCTCGTGCTGGTGGACCCGGTGGTGATCCAGGTTGCCAACACGGCTCCGGCCGAAACGATCCGGCACGCCCTGTACCCGGTGGCGCCGGGCCAGAAGGTGGCCTTGCTCGAAGCCTTGCTGGCCACCGAGGAGCATGACTGCGCCTTGATTTTTACCCGGACCAAGCATCGGGCCAAGAGTCTGGCCCGCAAGCTGGAGCAGAAGGGCTGGCTGGCCACGTCCCTGCAGGGCAATCTGTCGCAAAGCAGGCGTCAGGAGGCCTTGGATGGATTTCGCACCGGCAAGTACCGGGTCATGGTCGCCACGGATATCGCGGCCCGGGGCATCGACTGCTCCAGGGTCACGCATGTCATCAATTTCGATGTGCCGGACACGGCCGAAAATTATACGCATCGTATCGGGCGCACGGGCAGGGCGGACAGAAGCGGTCAGGCCATGACCCTGGTCACGCCCGAGGACTCCGGCCAGATTCGGATCATCGAGCGTGTTTTGCGGACCGCGCTGGAGCGGGTCAAGCTGAAGGATTTTGTCTATCAGGAAGGGTTGGGGACACAGTCCGACGCCGCTTTCGAGGAGCCGCGTCCGCCGCGCGCCCCCCGGCGTGGACCGGTCAGGTCCGGTGCCCCGCGCGCTGCTCGCCAGGAGCCCGAGGCCGGCCGAGGGCAGCGAAGCCGGGGACGGAGCGACGCCCGTCCCGCCACGGCTGGTGGCGGAGTGTTCGGCGTTGGGCGTTCCAGCAGAATGTGACGGAAACGCCCGTGTTGTTTTGATCAGAAAGGCCGCGCTATTGCGCGGCCTTTCTGATTTCGGCGGCTTGGTGTTCGAATTCCTCGGCGCCCAATTCGTCGCCGGATTCGCGCAGAACGGCGGCCAGGGTGTCCAGGGTCTGGGCCACGGAGGGGTGATTCGCGCCCAAAAGTTTTTTGCGTAGGCCCAGGCTTTGCAAAAGCAGGTTCCGGGCTTCTTCCTCGTGGCCGAGCTTGTGCTGCACGATAGCGAGATTCTGCTGCAGGAGGGCCACGTTGACATGATCACCCAGGCGGGCCTGGCTGATGAGCAGGGCGCGTTCATAGAGCTGCCGGGCCCGTTCGTGTTGGCTCTGGGCGGAATAGACACCAGCCAGGTTGCCAGCGGAAGTGGCGATGTCGACGTGGTCGGAAACCAGCCCTTTTTCACGCAGGTCCAGGGCCCTGGCGAAATAGACCTCGGCTTCCTGCAATTGTCCCTGGGCCTTGGCCACGGTGCCCAGGGCGCCCAGGGGTATGGCCAACCGGACATTGGCGGGGCCGTAAACCTTTTCGCCGATGTCCACGGCGCGCCGGGCCAGGGGATCGGCCTCGGCGGCCTTGCCCTGGGCCACCAGGACGTCGCTCAGGGAAACCAGGGTGGTGACGAGCCAGGGGTGGTCCGGCCCCAGGGCTTGTTCCTTGATGCCCACGGAGCGTTCCAGCAGGGTTTGGGCCTCGGCGTGATGTCCCTTGGTCTGTTCGATGCCGGCCAGGATGTCCAGGGTCTTGCCGACCAGGGCGTGTTCGGGTCCAAAGCTGCGTTCCCGTGCGGCCAGGGCGCGTTTCAGAAGCGGTTCGGCCTGATCCAGGAGATTCTTGCGGAAATAGAGTTCGCCCAGATTGTGCAAGGTGTCGGCCAGATCCGTGCTGTTGGGATTGAGTTCCGCCTCGCGGAGATCCAGGGCCCGGATGAAATAGTCCTCGGCCTCGGCCGGATGATCCCTGGCCACGGCCAATTCGCCCAGATTGCCCAGGGTCGTGGCCACGTCCGGATGCGTTGGCCCGAGAATGGCGCGACGCAGCTCCAGGGCGCGCTTGAGCGGTGCCTCGGCCTCGTCGTACTGTCCCAGGGCTGTGTGGGTCACGCCCAGATTGTTCAGGGAGGTGGCCAGGTCCGCGTTTTCCCGAGGCGTGAAACCATGGGCCAGGTCAACGGTCTGGCGCGCGGTGGCCAGGGCCTGTTCGTAGTCGCCTCGGGCGTACAGGCGGATGAATTCCTGGTTCAGGGAGTACCAGCGCGGCCGGAGGTCTGGTCCTTCCTTGACCCGGGGGGAACAGGCGCAGAGCAGGGCCAGGGCAATGACGGCGAGGAAGCGTGTGTTCATGGTCGGACTCCAGAAGGTTATGGCGGGCTTGTTCCGCCGGAATATGCTGCTTCTCTTGACCCGACTCAGGGCAATGATCAAGCCCGGAGGAGCGGATTCACCCGTTGCCTTGGGCTCCGCCCAGGCCGGACACGAGCCAGTCGATGGACCATCCGGTGCGCTGCCCGACCAGAAGAAACCAATCCGCCGGGACACGCTCATTCTTGCGGGCATTGGATATGGCCGCCGAGGACACGCTTAGAAAGGTCGCCAATTCCCGGTCCGTGCGGGAACTGGTGGCGGTTTTGAGGCGTTCGATGGCCGGTCCGGCCTGACGCAGGGCTGTTTGGTCGGAGATGTCACGGACCACGACGTACATGCGCGGCTCGCCGGACACCACCTCGTTGAAGACCAGCCGCAGGGCCACCGTGGAGCACGTCGTGGCACGGTCTCGGAGCCGGCATTCCAGGTGCTGTTCGCGGTGTTCGCCCAGAACCCGCTGCATGGCCTGCTGGACCAGGGGCAGATCCTCGGGATGGATGGGGTCGAGAATGGTGCGCATGTCCAGGCTGTAGGCGTCGTGCATGCCGAAGCAGCCAAGGACCGGCGGTTCCTTGGCCAGGCCGAAGCGGCGCAGGATGCGTCCCTGGTCGTCCATGATCGCCACGATGTCCGTGTCGGTGGTGCGCAGGGTGTCCATGAAGGCGTTTTCGCGCAGGATCTTGGCCGTGACATCCCGGCAGATGCCGAGCAGGCCGATGACTTCGCGCCGGTCGTCGTCGAAAATGGGCCGGCGGATGACCCGGTGCCAGATATCCGGGTTGGTCAGATGGGGCACGGCCGGGTGGAGGAGTTCTTGTTTTTCCTCGAAGACCCGTAGCGCGGCCTCGGTCAGAACCTTGGCCTGGGCCCGCGGCAGGAAATCGTATTCCGAATGTCCGATAACCGCGTCGCGTTGGAGGCCATAGGCTTCCAGGTATTTATCGTTGGCCGCCGCGATGCGGTAATCGCGTCCACAGACCCAGGCCATGTCCGGGAGCGCGTTGACGATGCTGGCAAAATCGTGGGCCAGCTTGTCCGAAAAGCGGAACGTGTGTTGTTGGAAATAGCCGCTGTAGGCCCGGATTCGGCCGTTTTTGTCCCGGATGGACTCAGCGCTGTACCATAATATTAGTGGAGAACCGTCCTTGCGGCGCAGGGTGACCTGGCCATTTTCGATTTCGGTCCGGGCATTGAGGCGGGACACGATCCGTTTCCGGGACATGGGGCTGAAGTAGAACCGCCGCGCGTCGCGCCCGACAAGCTCGTCCTGGGCAAAGCCGCACATGGCGCACAGATCCGGGCTGACCGCCTGGATCACGCCCGTGGGGCCGATGGTGAAGCCCATCTCGGGTCCGTGTTCCCGGTCGGAGCCCAGGCTGCCCCAGACCAAGACGATGCTGCCTTCTTGGTCGGGGATTTCGGTGTACTTCCAGGTGATGGTGCGCGTGCCGTTCTTGTCCGGCAGGTTGATGCGCAGGCGGATCTGGCCAACGGCCGGGCAGTCCGGATTGTCGAGCAGGGCCCTGGCCGCGGATTCCTCGTCCTCGTCGAGATACAGAAAAATGTTCGCGCCACGCAGGTCCGGGGCATGCGCGCCGCGTAGCCGGCAATAGGCCCGATTGGCGTGGAGAATGCGTCCGTCCCGGCCCAGGACAAGGGCCAGTTCCGGCATCGCATCCAGCTTGGCCGCATAAAAGCGGAGCAGGTTTGATTGGGACATGGGTTCACCATTGCTGAACAGGATACCCTAAAATTCATGGAAAATGAACAAATTTTGAACGAGTATTCATTGACGATGGATTTTTCCCTGGTACACTTCCCGCGCCCTGTCAACGACGGGCTATTTTTGAATTCGGGAGGTACGGGACGTGAAGCATGGATTGATCGTGATGTTGGTGTTCTTGTGTCCGATGCGGCTGTGGGCCGCCGGGTATGGTGTCTATGAGTGGAGCGCCCGGGGCAACGCCCTGGGTGGGGCCATGGTCGCCCGGGATGCCGATCCCTCGGCCTTGGCGTACAATCCGGCCGCCATCACGGACCTGCCGGGTGGGCAGATTCAGATCGGGGCGACCGCCATCGCGCCCACGGCAACCATGGACGCCGTGGACCCCGCCCTGGACGACATGGACATGGCCGACTCCGTCTGGGGGCTGCCAACGGCGTACTATACCCAGCAGTTGTCGGACCATTATTGGTTCGGTCTGGGCATGTTCTCGCGAGTCGGACTGGGCACGGAATACGAGGACGAGGATACGTGGCTGGGGCGGTACAACTGCTCGCACGCGGCCATCAAGTCCGTGTCCTTCACGCCGACCCTGGCCATGCGGTTTTCCGACGCGTTTTCCCTGGGCGTGGGCGTGGACGCCACCTATCTGGATTTCAGTTACAACACGAGCATCGATCCGACGCGACTCAACGACCCCCAGACCACGGCCACGGATATCCGGCAGGAAATCTCGGCCGACGGCTGGAACTACGGCATGCATCTGTCCGCGCGTTACCGTCCGTTTGACTGGCTGGCATTTGGTGTTTTGTGGCGGAGCGAGGTTGCCCTGACGGTCGATGGCGACGTGGATTTCAGTCAAAAGGGGATTGTCGATCCCGGCGCGCTGGGTCTGAACGATACCGGTGTCAGCGGAACCGAGCCCGTGCCCGAGTCCGTGACCATGGGTGTCATGGTCAAGCCCATGGACCGCTTGAGCCTTGAATGTGACGCGACGTGGACCAAATGGAGTTCGTACGAAACACTGGCCATCGAGTATGAAGACCCGCTCTTTGGAGTAAAGGACAAGGTCGAGACGGACAAGAATTGGAGCAATGCCTGGCGGTTTCAGTTTGGGGCCGAATACGCCCTGACCGACGCCGTGGATCTGCGGGCCGGCTATGTTTACGATCAGTCGCCGGTCACCGACGACCACGAGGATTTCGCCGTGCCCTGCACGGACAGGCAGATCGTGACCGTGGGTTTTGGCTGGGACGTGTCCGAGTCCTGGACCGTGGACGCCTCGTATGGCTATTTATGGATGACGGATCGCGACTACGAGGCCCGAGCCAACGAGGGCGTCGTGCCCTTGAGCCGGCGCGACGCCCATGCCCACATGGCGGGGATGAGCCTGACCTATCGGTTCTGATCGCTAGCGTCTGGAGGCGTTTTCCCTGTCGAAATCCAGGGCTTGCTCCATTTGATCCAGCACATCCCGCTCCACGGCGGCCATGTCCACCTGGGAAGTATCCAGGATGCTCCCCTGGAGCCAATAATCTTCCGGGGTGCTGGGCATGGCCGCGTATCCCATGGCCTCGCCCACGTATCGCGCCTGACGCAGCAGGGAATGCAGAAGCCGTCCTCCGGAGGGAAGGGGCGGGGTGGGGGAATCGTGACTGGCCAGAATGTCGGCGAACAGGTCCGAAAATCCCCAGCGCCGGACCAGTTCCGCGCCGAGTTGAAGATGGTCGAAACCATCGAAGAGAGCCTGCTCCCGGGCCAGGGTTTCCTGCTGGGTCAGCTTGAGGCTGTCGCGGGCGAAACTGGGAAAGGCCGGGAGATAGTTGGCGACAAGAACCGGGACGCCGATCAGGTGCAGCAGTCCCAGGGGATAGATGGAGGCGATCAGGTCCACCGATAGTTCCTTGAGTTGCGGACAGTCCGGTATGAGGCGCTGCATGGTCAGGGCCGTGCACAGGCTTTGTGTCCAGAGGTGGCGCAGAAGATGGTTGATTTCGGCGCAGTCGGCCCGAAAGGCCGATTCCAGAACCACATGGAAGACGATGCGCCGGACTTCTCGCAGCCCGAGTCGGGTCACGGCCATGCGCAGATCCCTGATTTCCTGTATTCCCCCATACATGGCCGAATTGGCGCAGGCGCTGATGGTTCCAAAGACAGCCGGGTCCAGCTCGGCCGTTTGCGCGATTTCGATCAGGTTTGGTTCCGGCGCGTTGACCAGCTTGATCAATTTCATGCCGACGGGCTTGATGCCGGGGACCGAAAAGTCGAGCTGCTTGAGGCGTTTGGAATTTGACATGCTGGCGTCTTCCCTGTGTTGGGGGTTCGGTTTTTCTATTGCAAATACTGTGTGGCGGCATGAGCGGCAAGATGTTTTGCCCCAAGAGGATCTAGTTGCGTCCTGCCTGCTCGGCCTGTTCGATGCGTTCATCCAGATCGGGATGGGTGGATAGAATGGCCGGCAACCGAGTCCTGCCGGTGGTGTCGCCTGGCCAGTCCCGCAGGGTCTGTAGCGCCCTGGCCAGCAGTGTCGGGGACAGCTGGTTGGCCTGGAGCATGCGGATGGCGTATGCGTCGGCCTCCCATTCCATGTCCCGGGAGTACGTCAGTTCCAGCATACCCGAGGCATGGGTGGCGAGGTCCGAAAAGCTTCCGGTCAGGGCCGCCACGGTCATGGACACCCCAAGCCCTTGCAGAAGTCGGCGCAAGCCGTGGCGCAGGGCCACGTGGCCGAGCTCATGGGCCAGCACGGCGAGGATTTCGCCATCGGAGCGGGCGTTGCGGACCAGGGCGTCGGAGATGACAATATCTCCGGAGGGCAGTGCCATGGCGTTTGGCAGGTCGCCCAGGTCGCGGAAGTGCAGAATCCAGGCCGGCGCGGGGTTGCTTGGTGGCACGAGACGGGCAAAAGCCTCGCGGATGGCCTGTTGTCTGTCCGGGTGCAGGCTGCTTGGCTGGGCGTGGACGCGGTCGAGGAGGTCCAGGGTCGAGCTGCCGAGCTGACGGTTCCAGTGTTCCGGAACAAGTCGGGCCGCTTTTTCCGCGGCCCAGGGCAGACCCCAGACATATCCGACCGCGACGAAGGACATCGTTAGGACAAGGGCGGCCAGGGCCATGGCCGGGGCGCGTTCCATTTTGGGGAGCAGACCGGGTTGGGCCTGGACGCGGAGCAGGCGTTCAAGGCCGGCGTGATCGGCCACTTCGCAAAAGGACCCGTCCGGAAATTCGATGCGACGGGGAGCGGATCCCAGCGGTTGTTCGACGCGGATTGTGTCCAGGGCATAGGATGTCTGGCCGTCCTGGACGTGGACCACGAGCCGTTCCGATTCGCGACCCAGAATCGCGTCCACGCGCCGGGAGGTGTGGCCATCGAACCAGGCGGCGTGGATGGGGCTAGAGTCCAAGGTCCAGATCCAGGATGTCGGTGAGTTCCTCGCCCAGGGCGCGCTGATCTTCGAGACGTTCGGCCACGAAGGTGTCGATGCTTCCGGCCGGGTAGAGCTGCAGGTGCTCGACGCGGTATCGGGTCAGGGCGACGCGCAGGACGGGGAGATACAGCCCGAGGGTAAGGGGAACCGGCAGGCCGTGCCTGACCAGCACCCAGAGCATGCCCGCCGGGCGCATGTCGGATGACAGTCCATGATGTCCGAGAAGGAGATTGTCGCACAAGTGGTTGCGGATGCGGACGTTGACATAGGCGAGGAAAAGCAGGGGCAGAACGAGGTAGAACAGCGCGGCGAGGGCTGCGATCTGTGGCAGAAGGAATCCGATGCTGGCCGCTTCGGTCGAGAAACCTCCGCGCACGGTGGCGGCGATGAGCAACGGAACGCCAAGGATCACGACAAAGGGGATGATGAACGGTTCGTAGTAGCCCCGCAGGGGCGGGTCGGCGTCGAATTTTTTTCCGCCAAAGCTCAGGTTATTGAAAATATATTTGTGCCAACGCCGGATGGAGGCGGGCATGGTCAGGCCCAGGGTCAGAATATTCAGAAGTCCCCATCCATAGATGACCGCGAAAGATTCCTTCATGCTCGCGGTGAATGTGAAATGCACTCCGCGCCAGCTGGTGTTGGCGGCCTTGAAACGCAGGCTGGTCCGCACCGCCCATGGGATGGCGATCAGAAAGGCGGGCAGGAAGAGCAGACTGTACATGGGCGCGAATTGGCTGACCACATTGAAGCCGATCACGACCAGCACGGCCAACACGCGGCCTTTGAGAATGGCCATGGGCTGGCCGTGATAGCTGAACGGCGAGCCGGCCAGAAGCGTGTGCGCGCAAAAATATCGTTCGCGGCGGACCTTGGCCCAGGCCGAATAGATACCGAGCGTAATGATGGACAAGAACAGGTTGACAATCCAGATTCGGAAATACTCCCCGCCAGAACCGATAAACGCGAAGCGTTGCGGTCTGGGATTGACGAAATACGCGGGATGATCGGGACGAAAAGCCATTGTCGCTCCGGGGTTGCATGTTCCGATTCCGATTTGCCGATGCCGTTGCCTAGCCTATCCGGGGGCATGCCGCAATGCCGGCATGGAATGCAATCCGTCCCCGCGCCTGGTTCGGGCGCGGGGAATCCGCACTTCGCGATTGCGCGGAGTTGAGCCTTGACTTAGGTTTGGAAAAAAACACTGGCTTTGGTCAAGGATGCAACATGGCTTTGCTCAGATTTTTCCTGGTCGCGCTTGTTCTCGGTCTGGGTGCATGCACCGACGAGGAATCCATTGTCCGGGTGGACATGAACCGGGTCGAAAACCTCGCGCCGCCTCGCCAAACCGAGGCCATCACCTACGCCTATCTGCCCCAATATTCACATTCCGTGTCTTTTGAACGGCACCGCCGCCTGCTTGAACACCTGCGCCAGAAAACGGGACTGTCTTTCCGGCAGGTCTATCCCGATACGTTCGGTGACCACATCAAGATGGTTGAACGGGGCGAGATCGATATTTCCTTCACCAATCCCTTTGTCTATGTGTCCATGGCTCGTTTTGGAGCCCAGGCCTTCGCGCGGGTGGTCGAGCCCGACGGCGGCGCGGATTTCCAGGGACAGATCATTGTCCGGTCCGACAATCCGGCCATCAACGGTATCGAGGACTGCCGGGGAAAGCGGCTTATCGCCGTGGACCAGGACTCGGCCGGGGGATATCTGTACCCGATGGGCCTTTTTCATGAACATGGCATCACGCGGGGCGATTTTCGGGAAGTCGCCTTTGCCGCCGGTTCTGGTGGACGCCAGGAAAGCGTGGTGTTGGCCGTTTACGCCGGCGCTTATGATGTCGGGACCATCCGCAAGGGCACCCTGGACGTGGTGCGGGACAAGATCGACCTCGACCAGATCAGGGTGCTCGCCGAGAGCAAACCCTATCCTGGCTGGGTGTATTCCGCGCGCCAGGGTTTTGATCCGCGTCTGCTGGAACGGATCGGACAGGTTTTTTTCGCGTTGGACAGCCAACGGACTCCGGACGGGGAAATCCTGGCCGCGGCCGGCATGACCGCCATCATCGCGGCCAAGGATGCCGATTATGACCCGGTACGCGACCTCGCGCTGCGTTTGGGCATGGACAAGGTGAAGTGATGATCCGCCTTCTGAACCGCCTCAAGTTCGAAACCAAGCTCAATCTGGGTATCATCGGCATCATGCTGGGCATGGCCCTGATGCTGCTGCCCGTGGTGGCCCGGATGACGGGAACGGCGCTGATCGAGGAGAACAAGATGCGCGGCGCGGCCCTGGCGGAAAGTTTGGCCGCGAGGGCCGTGGAGCCTCTTTTGGCCCGCGACTATCTGCGGCTGCGGAACATGGTCGGAGAGACCGGGGACCTGGTCTACGCCTTTATCCAGAACGCGCCGGGCCATGTCGTTACCCATTCCTTCCTCAAGGGATTCCCCGTGGATCTGGCCTCGGCCAATGTCGTGGGCGACGCGCAGCGGACGCGGGTGCAGCTCGTGGATACCGGCCAGATTTTGATTTATGATTTCGCCGCGCCGATCCTGGTCGATGACGAACGGATTGGCACGGTCCGCGTCGGCCTGTCCAAATCAAGGATCACGGCCGCGACCCGGCAGCTGGTGTCGGCCATCGCGACCATGTTCGGGGTGGCGCTTTTCGTGTCCATGGCCATGGCCAGCATTTTTGCCCGCACCGTGACCAGACGTCTGGCCAAGTTGCGTGTACACGCCGAGGAGCTGGTCACGGGCAGCCTGGAAACCCTGTCCAACCTGCCCACGGATGTCTTTTGCTGGGAAATCATGCATTGCCGGGACAGCTCCTGTCCGGCCCATCTGGACCGGGTGCGGCGCTGCTGGCTGATTCCCGGCACCAAATGCGCGCATCATGCGTGTAAAATCGGTCCCAAGCCCGAAAGCTGTCGTGATTGTCCGGTCTATATCCAGGGCGTGGGCGACGAAATTCAGGATCTGGCCGAAACCTTCAATTTCATGGCATACACCCTGCGCGACCATATTCGTGAATTGCGTCAGGCCGAAGGCTCCCTGACCGTGCAAAAACGGTTGCTGTCCACGGTGTTGGACATGAACCCGGACCGTATTTCCATGGTCGACACGCGCATGATCTACCAGACCGCCAACCGCGCTTTTCTGCGGAGCGTGAACAAGTCCATCGATGAAATCCAGGGACGGAACGATTTTCACCTTTTCCCGGAGGAAGAGGCCGAGCGGCGTAATCTGGAGGGGCGCGAGGTGCTTATCACGGACAGCCGCTCCGACCGGCAGGAACGCGTCGAGGGCCCGGATGGCCAGCGTTGGTTCCATGTGGTGCAGATCCCGGTGCATGACGAGTATGGCCGTGTCAGTGGCCTGCTGCGCATGGATCGGGACATCACGGATATCAAGGAATACGAGCAGCAGCTGATCCAGGCGCAAAAAATGGAATCCATCGGCAAGCTGGCTGGGGGCGTGGCGCATGAGATCAACACGCCCTTGGGGGTGATCCTTGGCTATGCCCAACTCTTACAGGATGATGTGCCCAGTGACAGCCAGGTGGCCCAGGATCTGGCGATTATCGAGAAGCAGGCCAAGGTCTGCCGCAAGATCGTGGCCGATCTGCTTGGCTTTTCCCGTCAGGGCGAAAGCGAAAAGCGCGAGATGTGCTTCAACAATTCGGTCATGGAGTCCATCAGCTTGGTGCGCCATTTTTTTGAGTTGGACCATGTCGAGATCGTGACCCGGCTGGATGACCGTTTCCCCATTATCTATGGCGATCCGGAGAAGCTCAAGCAGGTGTGGATCAATCTGATGAACAACGCCAAGGACGCCATGCCCGAAGGGGGCGGCGTCATCGTGGTCGTCACGGAATTGAAGACGCCCATGGGTGTCGTGACCCTCAAGGTCGCGGACACGGGCGCCGGTATTCCGCCCGCCGCCTTGAAAAAGATTTTCGACCCGTTTTTCACCACCAAATCCGTGGGCAAGGGCACGGGTCTGGGGCTTTCGGTATCGTTTGGCATCATCAAGGACCACATGGGCGAGATCCGCGCCATCAGCCCCCTGCCCGATGATTTCAATATGCCGCCGTCGCCCGACGGCGCGGTCCGGGGCCCCGGGACGATGTTCACGGTGGACATCCCCTTGGATCACTGTACATTGCCGTGAATTTTTAATCGCGAGGAGTAGGCATGGCATCGATACTTGTTTTGGACGACGTGTCCGACGCCGGAGTGTTGATCAAACGTATTCTCGAGCGCCAGGGGCATCAGGTCAGCGCCTTCACCGAGGAGGAAGACGCCATCCGTCACGTGGCCAAGGGCAAGACGGATTTGGCTATTTTGGACATCAAGCTAAAGAAGATGACCGGTGTCGATGTGCTGGCCGAAATGAAGAAGCACGCGCCGGCGATCAAGGTCATCATGCTGACCGGATATCCAACCCTGGAAACAGCCCGAGAATCCCTCAAGCTGGGCGCTAGCGAATATTGCGTCAAGCCCATCGACAAAGACGAACTGGAATCCAAGGTGGCCGAGGTTTTGGGAACCTAGCGGAATGGAGGATGAATGCTTTTCACGCAGCTGGTTCGGCGCTGGATCAAGTTTTTTTCGCCCGAATCGTTGATTCGGGGGAAATATCATGATTTCAAAGAATTGCTACGAGTTGACGCCATCGCCCTGGATCTGATCGCGGATTTGGAAGCTCATCTTTACGGACACGATCCCGCGGACGAGGCCAGGATTCGTCATTTTGTCCTGGAATTGCGCGGCGCGGTGGAACGCATGGCCGCCAGCCTTGAACGCATGAGCAGCGATCACGCGGCCGTGACCACGGCCGTGGCTCGCATTTCCACGGATATTGCCACGCATCTTCCGCCACGGCGTATTGATGTCGCGCCGCCCTATGTCATCTCCCTGGACCAGGCGGCCATGCATCCCGACCGGGTTGGAGGCAAGGCCGCCAATTTGAGTCGGGCCAGGGGCGCGGGCGTGCCCACGCCGCCAGGATTCGTGATCACGGCCGGGGCCTTTGGCCTGTTCGTGCGCGAGAACAATCTGGAACGGGAGATCGAGGAGCGCTTCGCGGCCGTGCGGTTGTCCGATCATGACACCATTGTCCGGGTCACCGGCGAGTTGCAGGAACTGATTTTGGAGGGCGAGGTCCCGACCGTGGTGGCCGAGGCCGTCACCGCGGCCACGGCGGATTTGGTTACGTCAGGACAGCTTCTGGCCGTGCGTTCCAGTGCCCTGGCCGAGGACGGCAGGATTTCGTTCGCGGGCCAATACGCAAGCGAACTTCAGGTGGCGCCGGACGACGTTCTTGCCGCGTACAAGAGGGTTTTGGCCGGAAAATATTGTCCCCGGGCTGTTTCCTACAGAATCCGGCATGGTCTTTCGGACACGGACACGGCCATGGCGGTCTTGATTCTTCCCATGATCGCGGCGGTCTCGGCTGGGGTGGTCTATACCTGCGATCCGGCCTGTCCGGCCGTGGGTGGGGAAGCCATGGGCGTTTACGTGGTCGACGGGCTGGCCGCGAATCTGGTTGATGGTTCGGTTACCCCGGGAAAGTACTACCTGACCCGCGAGGATGAGCCTCGTTTGCTGCAAGGCTGTGCCTGCGAAGGACACACGCTGTTTCCCGAGACGGTGTTGCGCGAGCTTGGCCGGTGGTCCATGCGCCTGGAGCGGGTTTTTGGCGAGCCTCAGGATGTGGAATGGACCCACGGCCCGGACGGACTGTGCATCGTGCAAACCCGTCGTTTGCATCAGGACAAGGACCCCCAGCCGAGTATCATTGTCGATGGGGCGGACCTGGGAGCGCTGGTCGCCGGACTGGATTGCGCTTCCCCCGGAGCGGCGTGCGGTCCCGTTTATCACGCTCCCCAGGGGAGTGATTTTCGATCCATTCCCAAGGGGTCCGTCGTGGTAACCCAGACCTTGCGGCCGGCGTTGTCCCAGTTTTTGGATCGGATTGTCGCCGTCATCGCGGCCAGCGGCAGCCGGGCAAGCCATTTTGCCTCGGTGGCGCGGGAGCGGGGCGTGCCTGTCGTGGTGGGCTGTTTGGGCGAGGAGCTTCGGACCGGGGACGTGGTCACCGTCGATGCCGTTTCCGGGAGAATTTTCGCGGGTTGCGCCCCCGGTGTGCTGGAGCGGACTCAAGCCGCCCAAGACATGCGGCGGGAGGTCCGGCGCGAACAGGCCGAAGTGGCCGATTTGACGGTGCGCCTTGGGTTGATCGATCCCGATGCGCCGAATTTCACGCCTGAAGGATGTCGGTCCTTGCATGACGTGGTCCGGTTTTGCCACGAAAAGGGCGTGCGGGAAATGTTCACCCTGGTGCGGCGCGGCGGGCGGGGCATGGGGCGCTCCCGCCGTTTGGCCACGGACTTGCCCTTGGTCATGTACATCCTGGATCTTGGAGGCGGTTTTGCCTCCACCGCGCCGCGTTCCGGGCCTGTTTCTCCAGACAAGGTGTCCAGCCGGCCGATGCGGGCGTTGTGGCGGGGTTTGGCTGATCCGGCCATTGCCTGGGATCGGAGTCAACGCCACGTTGATTGGGAAGAATTCGACCGCATCAGCGGCGGAATTTTTCGGAACGACTCCCGGCTGCTGGCCAGTTACGCATTGGTTTCGGATGATTACGTGCATCTGAACATCCGTTTTGGATACCATTTTTCCATCGTGGACAGTGTTTGCGGCGACAATTCCGGAGCCAATTATGTGAATTTTCGTTTCAAGGGTGGTGGCGCGGCCTTGGCGCGGCGGGTGCATCGACTGGAGTTCATGACGCGGGTTCTGACGCATTTTGGGTTTGAAATCTCGATCCGGGGCGACATGCTCGACGCCTGCATGAACCGCCTGGGCTGGTCCGAGACGGAGCGCGGGTTACGCTGTCTTGGCCTCGTGCTCGCCGGCACGCGGCTCATGGACATGCGCCTGACCTCGACGGAGCAAGCCCAAGAAGAAGCCGAGTCCTTTCTTCGTATTTGTCCGTCGGAGGCGGTATGAGATCCAGGCCTGCCTATACGCCCACCTGGGTGACGGATCAGTTGGCCGTGGGCGCGGCGCCCATGAGTCATGCGCAGCTCGATTGCCTGCGCGAAGCGGGCATCGGCGCCATTTTGAATCTGTGTGGCGAGTTTTGCGATTTGCATGACATCGAATGCGCCGCTGGCTTCGAAGTGTATCATCTGCCCTTGGCCGACGAGGAGGCCCCGGATTTGTCCGAGCTGGAAAAAGCCCTGGCCTGGCTGGATGAAGCCATTTACCTGGGCAAGAAGGTTCTCATCCATTGCCGGCATGGCATTGGCCGCACGGGCACGGTTCTCAATGCCTATCTGTTGCGCCGGGGCCTGGGTCATCGTTTGGCCTGGCTCAAACTACGCACCCTGCGTTCCAAGCCGGCCAATTTCGACCAATGGTGGACGATCCGGAAATACGGGCGCGGCGCTCCGAAACTGACCATTCGCGAACCGTCCCTGGAGATGCGCCGTGTCGTGGATTTGGCTCCCTTTTTTCGCGATTATGAAGCTTTGTTGGCCAGAATCGCGGACACGCCCGGTGCCAACGCGCTGGATCGGTGTGGAGTGGATCACGCGCGGTGCTGTCGAACGCCCATTCGTCTGACCATGATCGAGTCCGTCTATCTGACAAACCAAATCAACGTGCTGTTGAGCAGCTCCCGGCGTTTGGAAGTTATCGAGCGGGCCGTGGCCACGGCCCGCAACGAACGAGCCACGGCCCAGGCCATGGGCTCCGGCGATTACTGCTTGTCCGATGCCGATGCCCTGTGTCCTTTGACCGAGAACGGAAAATGTATCATCGCCGACGCTCGGCCCATGCAATGCCGGACGTTTGGTCTGGACGCGATCGAGAGCGCCAAGTTGTGGACGGCGGTCTTGGCTCCGGCCCTGGATCGTCTGTCATTGGAGCTTTGGATGGGTTTTGTCGGGGGCATGGCCAAGGACAGCCTGCCTCATTTTGCCCTGACCGATGTTGTTTCTGGTAAGTATGTGCAGCGTTTGTTTCATTTAATGCTTCAGGCCAGCTGATACGTCCTTTCCGTGACGTGGGAAATAATCATGGAATTTTTTTGGGGCATGGACTAGGTGGTTTCTGATCAAATTCATTTTGAACCAGTAGGGCCGATATGAACGATACCATTAAAGGCATCATCAAGCAGTTTGTGGACGCCACCGTGACCGTGTTGAGCACCATGGCCATGACCGAGGCCACGGCAGCGGCCCCGTTTGTCAAACAAAACGCCGTGGCCCAGGGCGACATCACCGGCGTAATCGGATTTTCCAATCCCAAGGGGAAAAGCAAGGGAACCATGTCCCTGACGTTTACCACCTCCTCGGCCTTGGGAATCATCGGAAGCATGTTGTACGAGGAGCAGACGGAGCTCAACGATGCTGTCGCGGATGCCGTGGGGGAATTGACGAATATGATTTCTGGTCAGGCCCGCAAGGGACTTGTCGAAATGGGCATGGTTTTCGAGGGCGCCATCCCGTCGGTTATCACCGGGCAGGGACATACGATCCGCCATGTCTCGACAAATGCTATTCTGGCCATTCCCTTTCAAACCCCTCATGGTCCACTCATGGTCGAGGTTTGCTTCAGCTGACCCGTGTCCGTGGCGGTTGCGCCATCAATAATCTTTTATTAGTTGGAAAACCCCGTCAGGGGTTTTTTATTTTTGCAATGAGGAGACCGCATGGACCGCAAAGTGTATTTTATTGAGGGTGACGGCATTGGACACGAGGTCTGGAACGCCGGCCGACCTGTCCTGGACCGGGCTGTTGAATTGACATTCAGCGATGGACGAAAGCTGGAATGGGTGGAATTGTTGGCCGGAAAAAAAGCTTTTGCCGAGACAGGAACCTATTTGCCGCAGCAAACATTGGACACGTTGAAAACCGCTGATCTCGCCATGAAAGGCCCCTTGGAAACTCCGGTGGGCAAGGGGTTTCGCAGTCTGAACGTTACGATGCGGCAAACCCTGGATCTGTATGCCTGCATCAGGCCCATCCAGTATTTCAAAGGGATTGAAAGTCCCGTCAAGCATCCAGAACGCGTGAACATGGTTGTTTTCAGGGAAAACACGGAAGACGTATACGCGGGAATCGAATGGCAGGCCGGAAGCCCCGAGGCACGGCGACTCATTGCGTTTTTACGTGATGAATTGGGCGCCAATGTCGACGAGGAAAGTGGAATTGGCATCAAGCCCATGACGGCCAAGGGCTCCAAGCGGCTGATTCGCAAGGCGATCCAATACGCGCTGGACCAAAAGCGCAGGAGTGTGACCATTGCCCACAAGGGCAATATCATGAAATTTACCGAAGGAGCGTTTCGGAACTGGGGCTACGAAATGGCCGCCGAGGAATTTTCCGGACAGGTTGTGCGCGAGGGCGAGGATTGTTGCCCTCCGGGGGCGTTGGTGTTGAAGGACCGGATCGCGGATGCCATGTTTCAGGAGGTTTTGATTCGCCCGGAAAATTATGATGTCATCGCGACTCCAAATTTGAACGGAGATTATCTTTCCGATGCCTTGGCGGCGCAAGTTGGAGGTTTGGGATTGGCTCCCGGTGTGAATATGAGCTCACAGCTCGCCTTTTTCGAGCCTACCCATGGCACCGCGCCATCCATTGAAGGCAAGGACCTTGCGAATCCAGGAAGTTTGATTTTGTCTGGAGCGCTTCTGCTGGACCATATCGGCTGGCACGAATGCGCCAAAAAAATTCGTGGCGCGGTGGAGCTTGCTATTTCTGAAGGCACGGTAACAGTGGATCTTGCCTCCCAAATGAAAAATGCAACTCAAGTTGGATGTGCGGAATTTGGAGAAATTTTATTACGAAATTTAGAAAAGATATAATAATAACTTTATCTTGTATTTTTTGAATAGAGATTGGCGAATATACTTTCTGAAATAAAAAAGTATATTCGCCAATTTTTTAGTTTAAAAATGTATTGAGTACAGGATAATGTTCTGCATTACTTTTTTGGTTTATTGTTTCTGTATAAAAGATTAGGTATAAAAATTTACAGAACTATTAATCAAAAATTTTTTGAAATGGGATACGTATGCGCGACAGCTGAAAAGGTGTCTGTGCTATTTCGCAATGTGTGGATATTCGCGCGCATTATTTCTTGCTTTAGTGAGATATTTTGTGGTAATTTTCTAGAATTGGTGAATAAATGTAGGGTGTTTGGGTGTTTGAATTTTTCGGAGAGATAATGCCGTGAAAAAAATGAGTTTTTTTTCCAAGAAAAATTCTGGTCTGGGATTGGACCTTGGAAGCGAGTGGCTGAAGATGATCAAGCTCCGCGCCGGAAAAAATGGATGTGCACTTGAAAGTCTCGCCCGGTGTCCATGGCAACCTGGGGACCTGGACAACAATGCATCCACGGCCAAAAAAATTATTGAGCTTTGGGCGCAACTCTCCGTGAAGGATAGGGTGGTGGTTTCTTCCATGGCTGGTCACGCAGTGATCGTGAAGCGTGTCGCCTTTGAATCTGAGTCCGTAAAAGGGCTGGATGAGATTGTCCAAAAAGACGCGAAGCAATACATTCCTTTTGATATCAACGATGTATATCTTGATTATCAGGTTCTTGGGCCAGCTCAGAAAGAAAAAACTTTCGATGTTCTTCTCGTGGCCAGCAAAAAAAAGGTCGTACAAAATTTAGGCGACATTCTTACGCAATCTAATTTATCGCTGTCGATTGTTGATGTCGATTCGTTCGCCATTTGTAATAGTTTTGAATATAATTACCCGGATTATCAAGAAAAGCCTGTTTATTTGCTTGATATTGGCGGGGCACAAAGCGTTTTTTGCATCTACCATTCCGGACAGCCAGTTTTTTTACGCGAGGTTTCCTTTGGTGGAAAGGCCATAACGGAAGATATCTCTTCACTGCTCGACATTAAAAAAATCGAGGCAGAGCATCTCAAAATCAATGGCGATGAAAATTTGCAAGAAAAGAATGCAAAGCTTATCGTTGATGCAATGATGAAGATATTGAAGAGTTGGTGTGAAGAAATTAAGAGATTGATCGGGTTTTATCAATCATCATCAACATCGCCAGTCTTGGCGCAAGATATTTTTATTTCTGGTGGAGGAGCCTTGTTGGTGAATTTGCGAAACATTTTTGAAGACGAACTCGGTATTGCCGTGCACCATCACGATCCCTTTAGACGAGTGGATGTTGATGCTGGGATGTTTCAGAAGGAATATTTGCAAGACATTGCTCCGCAAATGGTCGTTCCTTTTGGTCTAGCTCTTCGCGCTATTTAATCATCAGAGAAAGCCATGATCAAAATTAATTTGCTGCCACAACAGAAACGAGCCAAGGTAACACACGCTGAGAAAGATATCTTTTTTTTATTTTTCGTGCTTGTTTTGACCGCTGCTTCTATTTTTGGAGTGGATTTTTATGTTTCCGGGCAAATATCCTCGCTTCAAGCTTCTGTGGATAGTAAAACAGCCGTTAAAAAGCAGTTAGAAGCTAAGGTTGCAAAAATCAATGCTGCCTTGAAAGAGCTTGACGATGTAAAACGAAGGATAAAGATTATTAAAGATGTGCGTATGCGGCAAGGGCTCCCTGTTAGATACATCGATGAGTTGATAAGTAATATTCCTAAAAACAAAATGTGGATAGAAACATTTTCCTTGAACGCTAATGGGCAGATTGTATTGTCCGGTGTTGCCGTGGATAACCAGTCATTCGCAGAATATGTCGAGAAGTTGCGTGAATCAAATTATATAGCAAGGGTAGATACTCAGAGGACTTCGAGGAAAACAATCGACGGGCTCGGTCTTGTTTCGTTCCAATGTTCAATTGTGGCAAGAGAATACTTCGAGAATCAAGGCATGAATGGTACGACAAATGGGTAGCAAACAACTGATTAAGAAGTTTTCAGATTTATCTGGCCTTTACAAGGGCTTGATTTATCTTGTTGTCATTCTATTGGCTTGCGGTTCCTATTGGTATTTTGTCTTGGATGAGAAGCTTGTTCAAATTAGTCAGTTGACTAAAAATGTTGAGAAGCTTGATACTGATATCGCTCGTTTTAGAACTCAGGTAGCGAAATTGCCCGAGATTGAACAAAATTTGTCGCTAGCGAAAAAAGAGTTGTATTATGCAAAAACACTTTTGCCTGAAGACGCTCAGGCTTTAGAAAATCTTCTTGCCTCATTTGAAAAACTGGGCAGAAATGAAAATGTTGAATTTCTTTTATTTCAGCCTGGAGCTGAAACACAAGCGGATTTTTATGCAACCCGGAGAGTCCAACTCCAACTTAGTGGAACTTTTCATAAGCTTGTAACTTATTTTGATTCTTTATCACGATTGAATCGTCTGGTTTCAATTCAGTCAATCGTTTTTTCCCCTGTCTCGGATTTTTCTCCAACAGAGAAGTATTTAAATACTAACCTTGCATTGCAGGTATACAGATCTTTGACAGAAGAGGAGATTAAAGCTCGTGAAGCCGCGAAGAAAAGTAAAAAATAGGGCGATTATGAAAAAGTTGTTGGCGCTTGAAGTTTTTGCATTATTTTTTTGTGGAGCAGCCATGGCTGAAAATTCAAGCGAGATATTTTCAACGGATAGTTTTGCCCGTAATGCTTCTATTCAACACAATGCCTCCAATGCTTCCGAAAGCGATTCCGAGCTTCCTTCTTGGGTATATCCAAGTTACCCCGCGTATGCATCCAAGGATAAGCCTGACCCATTTGTTTCTTTTGTCAAAGTTAAAGAGTATGAGACAATGCAGGCCGCTCGTAAATCCAAGAAAGAGAAAAAAGCACTAACACCACTTGAGAACATGGATACAAATGCTTTGAAAGTTGTCGCGATCATGAATAGCGATGGCAACAACTTAGCGATGGTAGAGTTGCCCGATGGCAAGGGCTTCTTAATTCGGCCAGGGATGTCTGTAGGACTTTATGATGGGATTGTGAAGGCAATAAAGAATGACATGGTTGTCGTTGAGGAAGAAGTTGTAGATGTTTTTGGTGAAACAAAAAAACGTGAAATAAATTTAAGATTGCGGCAAGAGAAGGAGTAGAGGCCATGAATATATCAAAGTCACTTATGACGGTTGCTGTTTGTATCGCTTGTATGCTGGCCTCGTCGTGTGCTTCTCGTACTACCGTTGCACAACATAATATGGCGCCTATTTCGAGCCCGGATACGCTGGGCTCCACGGATACTCCTCTTGATCTGAGCATTACTGAGTCCTTTGGCAAGACTATTGTTGAATTCCCACTGGATTCTAATACACAAGTCTACGCTGATTATGATACTCAAAACAATGTTGTTCTTTCTTTCGACCCTCCTTCTTCGGATATTGATTTGCCGTTAGGTGAAGTCGGATTAGTGAAAACTGTCGAAAAACAGAAAGATGGGAATAAAGTCAAGGAACTTGTTTTGTCCTTGAAATCAAAATCTAAGTTTTTATTATCAAAACAGGATGATGGTACTGGCCGCTTGATGCTTGTCCCTGAAGGTGTTGTCGCTCCAAGTTTACCGGATAATTTTATTAGCTCGTTAAATTTCAGGCAAAAGGAAGCTTCGCTGTTGATTGTGACGCATTCAAGCTTGCCGTTTGAAATTATCCCGGAACAAGGGGATGCGTTTAAGTTGTCTTTGGACAGGGTAAAATTCGATAATTCATTGTTAAAAAAATATGACGTTTCGAAGTTAGGATCGCCCGTGCAATCAGTCGTTGCCTCGAACGATGAAAATGGAAATGCATTTTTGCTCGTTGACGGTTTAACGAACCCTCCGCTTTCTGTTTCGCGCAGAGGAGATGAAACTATTATTCAAATAAAACCCACTTTGGGGTTTGGGGCGCAACAAAAGAAAATGCCCACGAAGGCCGGCGAAGGTGCCCCCTCAGATAAAGAGGATGAAGCCGAATCAGGTCTAGACGAATTGAACACATTGTTTCCTGGTATGAAAGAAACTTATACAGGCCAAAAGATATCTATAGATTTACAAGATGCGGATATTGAGCATGTTTTGCGTCTTATATCTGAAGTAAGTGGTTATAATTTGGTTTTGGATGATCAAATTTCTGGAAAGATTTCATTAAAGCTTGTCGACATTCCTTGGGATCAAGCTTTGGATTTAAT
>RZYB01000025.1 GCA_009930495.1 Deltaproteobacteria bacterium | reverse complement strand
GACTAACCCTCCGCCACTGCGATAAAATCACGAGAAGCCGGACCGTCATGGTTCGGCTTCATTTGTTTTCGTGGTCTTCCTGTCGTGGAGCTCCTGCTCCTCGTCTTTGTTCTCGATTTCCCAGACCTTGATATCCAAATCCCGTGTTCTGATTTCGCGTTTCAAGCGCCGGACGCGATAATCGTCCAGGGAGCTCCCTTCCCTGATGATGGCGATCCCCGCCTTTTTCCCGGATCTGTTGGCGTTTTCCAGGCTCTTGTCGATGGCCTTGTTGTCCCAGTTGCGGGCTTTTTCCACCTCCACGGCGTGTTCTCGGGTCAGGACGTCGACCTTGGAGTCGCTGCCCACGCGCGCGTCCACGCGGCCGTGATGCTCCTTGGAAAAGGATTTTTTGTAGGGCCGTTCTCCTCAGGTGCCGCCCCAGGCAGCTTGAGCCAAGAGGATGGTCAGAACGACGGCCTGGACGACGGTCGGAATGCGCATGGTGTTTTTCTCCTCGTTCGACCGTCGCGCGCGTGCATCGCGCATTGCGGCGAATAATAAAAAATCCTGTTTCCCTGACAGTTAGGTCTCATGGTTGCGCCATCGGCGACTGTTGCCGCGGGTTCAACGATGGCCACGCCGCGTCTCGCGGTGATGTTCCCACGCGTCAGGTGTGTGGACAAGAGAAAGAAGGGCCTTTTTGTCGATGGCCGGCAAAGCTTGTGGCGTAAGTTTGGGAGGAAAGTCTTTGTCAATAGCATGGATCCTGGCCCGGGTTGGCCCGAGGGGTGTACCGTGCGAACGCAAGGATAGCCGAACTCGCCGGTAGGAAATGGCCTGATTTCTGGAGGAAAAGTCATGCGGGCGAAGGGGTTATGCTTGTTTGGAAGTTCGTGATTTTTTTCATTATCTCTTGACACAAGCAGAGCCTCTTGAATACAGGAAGACAATTATTTCGTGTCCGTTTTTCATATTTTCATCTTAAACGCGGTAGGAGGAGAGGACTGTGGCAAAATGCAAAAGCTGCGTGGTGTTGCCATTCCTAGTTGGTTTGGTGGCATCGATCGTGCTTGGGTGGTGGGGCTTTCCCAAAGTCCTGTACAGTCAGAAAGACCAGCCCATCCGGTTCGATCACGTCGTGCACGTGGATGGTCAGGCGATGGCATGCGAGGATTGTCATTCGTTTCGGGAGAATGGCTCCTTTACCGGCCTCCCCACCAGCGCCAACTGTATTGCGTGTCATGAGGACGTTCAGGGAGAGGATCCCGAGGAAGAGCGCTTTGTAGCCGAGTACATGCGTCAGGAAAAGGAAGTTGAATGGTTGGCGTATCAGACCCAGCCGGACAACGTCTATTTTTCCCATATCGCGCACAAGGATAAGTTCGCGTGTACCGAGTGTCATCATGACATGGCCAAGATGAGCACTCCGCCCGCTTATTATGAAAACAGGCTTTCGGGCTACAGCAAGGATACCATGAAGATGTGGCAGTGCGAGGAATGTCACGCCAAGAATGGTGCGAGCAACGCCTGCTTTGTGTGCCACAAATAAGAGAGGAGTGGATGTACGATGGGACTCGATAGAAGAAGCTTTATTTCTCTAGTGGCCGGCGGTGTCGTGGGCAGCCTCTGCACTCCCGTGATCTGGAAGACCTTGGATGATGTCTCGATCTGGACCCAGAACTGGCCCTGGATTCCCCGCCTTAACTATGGCGAGGAAGCCAAGCAGCCGGCGATTTGCAAGTTGGGTTCCGACGCCTACGGTATCAAGGTCAAGACCGTGGGGGGCAACCCGGTCGCGGCCGAGGGCAATCCCGAGCATCCTCTGAGCCTTGGCGGGATCTGTCCCCTGGGCGCGACCAGCGTGCAGATGCTTTACAGCCCTTCCCGGGTGAAAAATCCCAAAATCAAGGACGGCGAGGCCTTCAAGGATATCGGCTGGGAAGAAGCGGAGGCGTTGCTGGCGGACAAGCTCAAGGCCGCCGCGTCGGACGTGGCCATGATCAGCGGCGACGAAACCGGGTCGGTCACGGATATTCTGGCCGGGATCGTGGGCAAGTCCGGATCGGACAAGGCCTTTCTGATGCCGAGTGAAAGCGCTCCCACGGCTAGTGCCTTGGCCATGTTGGGCGGGGACGGTCAGGTCGGTTACGATATCGAAAACGCCAGCCTGGTGCTCATGCTCGGGGCCGACGCCCTGGATTCCTGGGGCAACGTGGCGCGCAATGGCAAGGCCTTCGCCGCCAGCCGCGAGAAAAACGTCAAGTATATTTATGTTGGTCCGGCTCAGAATGGAACCTCAGCCGTCGCCGATATGTGGATCCCTTGCGCCGCCGGCACGGAACCGATTCTGGCCTTGGGGTTGGCGGCCTGTGTCGTCGAGGATGGTCGGGACCGTTCCGCGTGGTCTGGATTTGCCCAATTCGCGGCGTCCGTGAAAAAGTATTCCGTGGAAATGGTTTCCGGGGTCACCGGTGTGCCCGCCGAGGTGATCAGGGGCCTGGCCAAGGAATTGTCCACTGCCGGACAGCCCCTGGTCCTGACCGCGGCTTCGGCCGGTTTTGGTCTGGGCGCCATGGAAGCCGCCGCAGGCATGAGTTTGAATATGCTCCTTGGTCGCGTCAACGCCGCGGGCGGCGTGCGCATTCTGCCGTGGAACCCCTCGGTGGTGGGCGCGGCCGCGGATATGAAGACCCGTCTGGGCAAGGATGTCGTGTCCTATTTGACCGCCATCGCCGACGGTGGAACCACCGCCCCGGCGGTGATGTTGGTGCACGCCGCCAATCCGGCCCATGCCCTGCCCAATCTGGACAAGGTGCTGGCGGCCATGGACAAAGTCGGTTTCGTGGTGTCCTTCAGCCCCTTCATGGATGAAACGGCGGCCATGGCCGATCTGATCATGCCCGATTGCTACGCGTTCGAGCGCCTGGACGACGCCTATTCCCCCTATGGCTCTGGTCGGCCCAATTACACCGTGGCCGCTCCCATCATCAAGCCCGTCCATGACACCAAGCCCGCCGGCGACGTGTTGCTGGCCGTGGCAGCCAAGGCTGGCCTTGATTTGGGCTTTGCTTCCTTCGAGGACGTGGTCAAGGCCAAGGCCGAGGCACTGGGTGCTGATTACGAGACCTTGACCCAGGGTTCACCGTGGGTGGGCGAGGAATTCCCGGCCCAGGATCTGGCCCTGGCTCCCCTGGCCGAAATCCCGGTTCCGGCGGCCGACAAGACCCTGGCCCTGGCTCCGGTCGTGCGGCTCAAGATCGGGAGCTCGAAAATCGCCACGCCGCCCTTTGGCACCAATACCATTCGTTTCGACGAAATGCTTGGCAAGGATATGTATGTGCTGGTCAACGGCGCCACGGCCAAGAATTTGGGGCTGAGGAAGGACGATCTGGTCAAGTTGGCCTCCGCCGCCGGCGAATGCAAGGCCCGCGTGCGCGTCTTCGAGGGCGTGATGAACGATACCGTGGTGGCGCCCTTGGGATTTGGCCACACCGCGTGGGATGATTTTTCCAGAGGCAAGGGAGACAACGTCTGCAAATTGTTGACCGCCAAGGTCGACTCTTCCGGAATTTCCCGGGTGGGCACGACGCGGGTCACAGTCAGCAAGGCGTAGCGGTTCTTGACCACCTGGAGAAAACAAGAGGATATCTACAATGCAAGCAAAAGAATTCAAGGTAAAATGGGGCATGGTCATTGACCTTGACAAGTGCACCGGCTGCGGCGCCTGCGCCGTGGCCTGCAAGGCGGAGAACAACCTGCCCCCGGAAGTCGATGCGTCCAACAAGCTGCGGACCACCGACTGGATGAACATATACGAGCTTTCCAATGGGAAGCCCTTTCCCGAGCACGAGGTGGCCTATCTCCCTCGCCCGTGCATGCAGTGCGGCAAGCCGTCCTGTTCCACGGTCTGTCCGGTCGTGGCGACCCTGAAGGACGAGGAGGGCGGTATTGTCAGTCAGGTTTACCCGCGTTGCATCGGCTGTCGGTACTGCATGGCGGCCTGTCCCTACCATGCCCGCTATTTCAACTGGCTCGATCCGGTCTGGCCGGAAGGCATGGAAAAGACACTGACGCCCTATGTCTCGACCCGGCCGCGCGGCGTGGTCGAAAAATGCACCTTCTGCCATCACCGGTTCATGGCGGCCAAGGAACAGGCCCGCATGAATGGCGAGGATCCAACGAATCTGCCGGAAGGCGCGTACATTCCGGCCTGCGTCGAGATCTGCCCGACCGGCGCCATGAAGTTCGGCAATCTGAACAATCCCGAGCATGAAGTCAGCAAGCTGGCCGCGTCCAAGTACGCCTTCCGCCTGCTGGAAAAACTCGGTACCGAACCGCAGGTGTATTACTACTCCAAGCGGCAATGGGTGCGGGAGCTTGGGGACAACTACCTAGAGAATGCCAAGGGGGGCGAACATGTCTGATAGAGCGTACTGGCCCGAAGGGGTGGAACGTTGTTCTGTTGGGAAGTTCCTGGCCTGGTTGGGCGTGATCAGCATCTTCCTCGCCTGGGGTGGATACGGCGCGTTCAAGGTTCTGGGGACGGGCATCGGCGTGACTGGTTTGGACAACTACTTTGGTTTCGGTTTGTGGATCACCTTTGACCTGGCGGTTATCGCCCTGGGCGCCGGGGCCTTTTTTTCCGGATTCCTGCGCTACATCATTCGGGTCGACGAACTGAAGAATATCATCAATCTCGCGGTGATCGTCGGCTTTCTGTGTTATTCCGGCGCCATGCTTGTCCTGGTGCTGGATATTGGTCAGCCGCTGCGGGCTT
The DNA here is from genome assembly GCA_009930495.1 of Deltaproteobacteria bacterium. NCBI lineage: Bacteria > Pseudomonadati > Myxococcota > Myxococcia > Deltaproteobacteria bacterium. The sequence continues at coordinate 17,678 of RZYB01000025.1, read as the reverse complement.
GGTTTGGGTATTGGCACCCCAATGTTCACTCCATGCTGACGGAAGTCATTTTTTGCATCACCTGTTACTGCACGGTGCTGGTCATTGAATACGTTCCGCTGATCCTGGAAAACCGCAAGATCAACGAAAATCGTTTCTGCCATCACCTGGCGCACAATTTCCATGTCTATATGCCGCTTTTCGCCGGCATCGGAACCTTCTTGTCCTTCTTCCACCAGGGCTCCCTGGGTGGCATGTATGGCGTGCTCTTCGGTCGTCCGTTCGTGTTCCGCGAAGGCTTTTTCATCTGGCCGTGGACGTTTTTCCTGTTCATCGCCTCGGCCATTGCTTCCGGACCCGGCTTCACCATGCTGTGCGCCACGTTGATGGAGACCATCACCGGTCGGAAGCTGGTCAGCTATGAAACCAAGAAGCTGATGGGCAAGATTTCCGGCCTGCTGCTGTGCTTCTACATGTTCTTCAAGATCATCGACACCTACGCCTGGGCCAAGGGGATTTTGCCGGGCATGGGCCTGACCTTCGACCAAATGTACAACAGCGAGTACGGCTACGGCACCATCTGGTTGTGGGGCGAGCTGGTTCTTGGCGGCCTGATTCCGGCCGTGATGCTCATCATCCCCGCTGTCCGGAACAAACCCGCCCTGCTGTACACCGCCGCTATCCTGGCCGCGGTGGGCGTGACCATCAACCGTTTCGTCTTCACGGTACAGGCCCTGGCCGTTCCGGTCATGCCCTTTGACCGTTGGACCACGTATGTTCCCAACTGGGCGGAATGGTCGACCTCGCTCATGATCGTGGCCTATGGCTTTTTTGTCATGAGCCTGTCCTATCGGTATCTGCCGATCTTTCCCCAGGAAGTGAAGCTGAACAAGTAAGGACCCGACGTTGCTTGTATCCAGAAAAAGGCCGGCTTTCCGGCCTTTTTCTTTTGCTCGGCGCGGACTATCGATGACGTCATGATTCCGACCCCTTCCTTGCGGAAAACCCTTGTCGTGCTCAATCTCTTCGCGGCGTTGAAGATGATGCTTTTCCCCATGGCCATCATCACCCTGTTTTGGAAGGATCAGATCGGCTTGTCCCTGACCGAGATTTTGACGATCCAGGTTTTTTTTTCCGTGGCCAGCGTGGCCATGGAGTACCCTTCGGGGTATATCAGCGATCGCCTTGGTTACAAGATCGCCCTGATCGTGGCGTGCGTGTTCGCCATGGCGGGGTGGGGGTGGTACATCGTGGCCGCGTCCTTTTGGGAGGTGCTGGGCGCGGAATTACTGCTGGGAGTGAGCTATTCCTTTATCAGCGGTTCGGACACGGCATTGCTCTTTGAAATTCTGCGCGCGGCCAACCGCGTGGACCTGTACGCCCGATGCGATGGCCGGATGGCGGGGTGGGCCCAGGTCGGCGAGGCCGCTGGCGCCATGTTCGCGGGTTTCATGTACGCGGCTTCGCCCAGCGCGCCCTTTGTGGCGCAGATTCTGGTTTGGGTGGCCGCCTTGTTGTTGTGCCTGACCCTGGACGAACCCCGGGTCGATCATGGGCCTCGGATTTCGTCCCATTTGGCGGAGGCCCTGGGGGTGTGCCGTCACGCCCTGATCGAGAATCCGGCCATCCGATCGACCATTGTGTTCGGAATGTTGTTGGGGCTGGCCTCGTTTTACATGGTTTGGCTGGTGCAGCCGTTCATGCGCGAGTGCGGCGTTCCCCTGGCATGGTTTGGGCCGGCCTGGGCCGGGGCGAATCTTGTCGTGGCCGCGGCTTCGGCCTGGAGCCACCGCGTTCAGCATAAACTGGGGCTGCGCAAGCTCTCGGTCATGTTTGGAGTGCTCATTGTCGGCGCATATTTGGGGCTGGGGTTGACCTCGGCCGTGGCCAGCTTTGTCTTTTATTATCTGTTGACCGCCATGCGGGGGCTGCAGGGGCCGGTCATGCGGGCCTTGCTCCAGCAGGCCAGCCAGCGGCGCAATCGGGCCAGTATTCTGTCCCTGCACAGCTTGGTGTTTCGGTTGGGTTTCGTGCTCACCGGCCCCCTGGTCGGGAGGATCGCCGACAGTCATGGATTCGCGGTCGTGTTTTTGAGTCTGGGGGTGTTTTTTGCCCTGGCCCTGCCCGTGGCTGGATGTTCTTTTTTGAGGCATAATACGTCGCTGGCTCATGGCTGAAGCGCCTCGCGGGGTTTGGGAACATGCGTCCACAGGCCGATGTGGAAAAGTTTTGATTGCCACTTTTCCGTGGAGTGCCGTACACGGATCCTCGTTCTGCTCAACTACTTCAGGTGCGATAATCGCCACGAGGGAACCCGGTGCGAATCCGGGACGGTCCCGCCGCTGTAACTCCGCGAGCGCCGCGTATCATGGGCCACTGCCGCAAGGTGGGAAGGCGATGCGCGGTCGGGGAAGTCAGAAAACCTGCCTGAAGCATTTCTCGTAACCCTCTGCACGCGGATGCAGGGTGTTGGGATTTTGCAACCATCATTTCGAGACATTCATGGCTGACACGACTTCCGTCTGGGAGCGCGTCCGTGGCGTGGTGCCGGTGAGCTTATGCGACTGGCCCGGCAAGATCACGTGCGTGCTGTTCACGGCTGGCTGCAATTTGCGTTGCCCGACCTGTCACAACGCGTCCTTGGCCTGGCATTGGCATGATTTGCCGGCCCTGGACCGGAACACCATCGTGGACGATTTGCATCGCCGCGTCCGTTGGCTGGACGGCATCACCGTGTCCGGCGGAGAGCCGACCCATCTTCCAGGGCTTGTCGATCTCGTGGCCGATCTGGCCACGGTGGGCTTGCCCATCAAGGTCGATTCCAACGGCTCGGACCCGGATATGCTGGATCGTCTGCTGCGCTCCGGTCTGGCGCGGACCGTGGCCGTGGACGTCAAGGGGCCGTGGGAGTTGTACCCGGAACTGACCGGTCAGGCTCTGTCCGCCAGTGACGCCAAGCGTTGCCTGGAGCGCGTTTTCGATCTGGCGCGGGAATTTCCCGGCCAAGTCCTTTTTCGCTGCACCAAGGTGCCGTTGTTGACGGACAAGGAGTTGGAATCGACCCGGAAACAGGTCCCAGACGGTCAGCCCTTTGTGTTCCAGGATTTCGTGCCGCCTCGTTCTGAAAAATGATGGACCCCATCCGCCCGACCCTATTGGAGAGTACATGCCCCAGCATATTGTGAAACGTGATGGCCGAGTCGAAACGTGGTCCTTGGACCGCATCACCTTGGCTATTTTGAAGTCCCTCAACGCCAGCGGTATCAAGGACCCCCTGTTGGCCAAGCGTTTGGCCGGCAAGGTCGAGCACAAGCTCGAAAACATGCCCAGTCCCGAGCAGGAGATGGTCCAGGACATGGTGGAACAGGTGCTCATGGAGTCCCGGTTGTACCATGTGGCCCGGCGGTACATTGTGTATCGCGAGAAGCGCCGCCAGATTCGCAGCCAGACCGAGACGTTTTTGGACGTGACCGAGACCATCGACAGCTATCTGAACAAGTCCGACTGGAGGGTCAGTGAAAATGCCAACATGGCCCACTCCTTCCAGGGGCTCATGTTGCATTTGTCTGGCTCGGTCCAGGCCCGCTATTCCCTGGAAAAATACCCCGAGGAAATCCGCCAGGCCCACGAGCATGGTTATTTTCATATCCATGATTTGTCCTTTGGCTTGGCCGGTTACTGCGCGGGGTGGTCCCTGCGTGATCTACTCCTGGAGGGGTTTAACCTGGAGGGGCGCTGCTCGTCGGGGCCGCCACGCCATTTCGATGCGGCCATGGGACAGATGGTTAATTTCTTGGGGACGTTGCAGAATGAATGGGCCGGGGCTCAGGCGTTCAACAATGTGGATACGTACCTGGCTCCCTTTGTTCGTCACGATGGCTTGAGCTACGACGAGGTCAAACAGGCCATGCAAAAATTCGTGTTCAATCTGAACACGACCTCGCGTTGGGGCGGGCAAAGTCCGTTCACCAACCTGACCTTTGACCTGACGCCACCCGCGCACATCGCCTCCGAGGCGGCCATCATCGGCGGAGCGCTTCAGGATGCCTCCTACGGCGAGTTCACGGTCGAGATGGAGATGATCAATCGGGCTTTCCTGGAGGTCATGCTCGCCGGTGACTACCATGGTCGGATTTTTTCCTTTCCCATTCCGACCTACAACATCACGCCGGATTTTCCCTGGGAGTCCGAAGTGGGGCGGCTGCTGTTGAAGCTCACGGCCAAGTACGGTGCCCCGTATTTTCAGAATTTCATCAATTCGGACTTAAAGCCCGAGGACGTGCGTTCCATGTGCTGTCGTCTTCAGATGGACCTGCGCGAGTTGCGCAAGCGCACGGGCGGCTTGTTTGGAGCCGGGGATTTGACCGGCTCCATCGGCGTGGTCACGTTGAATCTGCCCAAGTTGGCGTATCTTGCCCAGGGCGAGGAGGATTTTTTGGATCTGGTCGGCGAATACGCGCGGCTGGCCAAGGATTCCCTGGAATTCAAACGCAAAATGGTCACCGATAACATGGACAAGGGCATGTTTCCCTTTTCCCGGCGTTATCTGAAAAATGGATTCCGGGGGCATTTCAGCACCATTGGCTTGCTGGGCGGCCACGAGGCGTGCCTGAACCTTTTGGGCAAGGGTATCGAGACCGAGGCCGGCACCCGGCTCATGATCCGCGTGCTGGATCGTTTACGCGCCCTGACCGCCACCTTTCAGGAGGAGACGGGCAATTTGTACAATCTGGAGGCCACGCCGGCCGAGGGCACCAGCTATCGCTTGGCCAAGATCGACAAGAAGCTTTACGCCGACATCCAGGCCTCGGGCAATGGCGTGCCGTATTACACCAATTCGACCCTGCTCCCGGTTGGCTACACGACCGATGTGTTCACGGCCTTGGAGCACCAGGACAAATTACAGCCTTTGTATACCGGCGGCACGGTGTTCCATAGCTTTTTGGGAGAGTCCGTGCCGGATATCGACGCCTTGCGCGCCTTTATCGTGCGGGCTTTGAGCGAGACGAAAATTCCCTATATTTCCGTTACCCCGACGTTTTCCATCTGCAAGGACCACGGGTATCTGCCCGGCGAGCAAATCACCTGCCCGCATTGTGGTCAGGAAACCGAGGTGTACACGCGAGTGGTGGGATATTACCGGCCGGTCAAGATGTGGAACAAGGGCAAGCAGGCGGAATATAAGGACCGGGTCGAATACTCGTCGGCGTCGTGTTTTGATCGATAGGGGCGTGTCCCGGCGAACTGCGATTCCCGGAAGCATGTCGTGATTGCGCGCGAGGGTCGGACGGAGGCTGTTCTTCGGGGTTGAATCTTCCCTGACGAGGAGCCATCATTCGCGCCAATCAAAAAGGCCGGACAGTTTTACTGTCCGGCCTTTTTGATTGGCGCGGTGTTCGTGATCGGGACTGATCAGAACAGTTCCGTGGATTGTCCGCCATGACCGTGCAGGCGGGAGATGATCCGGCGCAAGGCGTGGCGCACGGCCACGCGGGCCGTTGCGCAGGCTTGGCGCAACACGGCGGGGCGTTGCGGGATTTTTTGGGTGTGCAAAAACATGGTGACTTCGCGCATGAAAACCTCGATGTTCTGAAATATGAAAAGTTTTGTGAATATCGTTTTGAAGCGAAGGTGAGCTATGTCTGAAAAATACGGTCGTCAAGGAAAATTCTGAAGAAAAGTCATTTTGTCCGGAGCCAGATCGTGGCTCCGGAGCGGGGTCATTTGTCGGGGATGGCGGACAGCAGGGTCTCCTGGGTATTCTGGTCCCATTCGGGCTCGGGGGGCAGGCCACGGATGGCCTTGAACTGCCGCAAGGCCATGGACGACCTGCGCCCCCAGATGCCATCGATTTTGCCCCGGTAAAGGCCCAGGGCTTGCAATTTGCCCTGGATGACACGGGCGTCGGGGCCATGGAGTGGACGCAAGGCCTCGGCGGCTCGCGTTGGACTGGCGGGATGGGAGGCAAGCAAGGAGGCCACTTCCGGAGTCAGGCGAAGCTGGCACAGTGCCGTGGCCAGAATGCTTTTATTCCGGGCGTCGATGATTCGGGCCGAGACGAAAACACCGCCATCGGCCAGGGCATAGGTCCCGGTCAACATGGCCTGGACATCGATTTCGGGGGCGATATGGCGCGAGTCCCGGCTGAGGGCGAATTCTCCTCTTTGGTCGTGCGTGGTCAGGCTGTGGGAGCGCAGACGCGGCTCGACGAGGCGGTAGCCGTGGTGATGGAAGCTATCGCCAATCCCCTCGCCCAGGATGCGTCCGAGGTCGGACGTTTGTTCCAGGTGGTGCAGGTCGACAAAGGACACGGCCATGATGGCCGCGCCCCGGTCCAGACGGACCTGGATCGATGTTGCCAGTTCCTCGGCCATGGCCGCGCAGAGGTCGTCGATGCGCGACTGTCTGCACCCGGCATGGGTCCAGGCCGGTGTGCACAGCAGGAAAAGGCAAAAGATGATGATGGCGCGTCTCATTTGCTCTCCAGCGCGTATCGTTTGAGTTCAACCCCGCCACGGGGGGCGCGGGTCTGGTAGTGCCGCCATTCTGTCTCGTTGACATAGAAAATGCTTGAATCGCGATAGATATAGGCGTTTTGGTGCACCAGGGACGTTGTCACCTGGATTTCGGCGTTGGGCGTGTCGCTTTGCAGATATCCACTCTCCTCGGCGACGATGGGCACGGGCAGGAAGCGGCCATTCCCGTCCCGGCGCTGGACAAAGCCTGGCTCCACCGAGCGCCGGAAGCCGTCGGTCGTGCGGGAAAGGGCGCGGGAATGGTTGATCAGTTCCGTCTTGACCTCCACGATCACGCTGTTTTCGGGAGAAAAGCCGACAGGCACGCCCTGGGCGACGAGATGGGTGATCAATGCCTCCCGGTACACCTTGGCGAAGGGCGTGGTTCCCGCCGGCGCGACATAGACCTCCATTCCCCCGCCAGGAAAAAAATGCTCGAAAGCCTGGCTGCCCTGGGTCGCGACCTTGTCGGCCAGCTGGTCCCAATGCTGCATGGCCTGCATTTTTTGTTGGGTGCCGAGATGATAGCCGGTGGGGATCGGAGCCTGGGCCGTGACCAGGGTGGACTCCTGGGAGGAATTCACCTTCACGGCCCCACAGGCTCCGAGAAACGGGAGAATCAGGACAAGAGTGAAAAAGCCACGCATTGTTCAGTCCTTTGGGTTGGTGTTCTTTTCCTCTATCGTCGGTTTTCGCGAATTCTTAACTTGATTTTTTTGGCACGTAACCTGCTTTTGACTGGGGAGCGAGCTGTTTTGTCAGGATACCGCGACGGGAGGATGCACGGATGAAAAAGTCGGGATTGGTTGTGATACTGGTGTTGGTGGTGCTGCAGGGGGGCTGCGCGAATCTTGGGCCGGGGCGGTGGTCCGGCTCCGGGGAAAAGCGACAGGCCGACGTGCTCAAGGTCGCGTACCGGGCCGCGGACCATCTCCATGCCCAACTCAAGGGCGGGGAGGCTGTCGGGTATCCCATGTTGGCGGCTTCGTTCGTGGAGTCTTCCGATCTGGATTCCGCAAGCGATCTGGGGCGGCTTATTTCCGAACAAATCGCGTCCCGTCTCAGCCAGCATGGCTACTCCGTGGCCGAGGTCCAGCTGCGCGCGGATCAGTTGGCCCTGGGCCCCTCGGATGGGGTGCTGGCCTTGTCCCGTGACCCGGCAAGGATTGATCTCGACGTGGACGCCTATTCCATTCTCGTGGGTACCTGCACCACCATCGAGCGCCAAATTTTCGTCAATGCCCGGGTCGTGCGGGTCAGCGACGGCGTGGCCTTGGCCTCCTCGGATTTCATCCTTCCTCTTGTCCATCAGCGCGGATCTGGCAGGGCCGACGCCCAGCCGTCGGTTCGGACTGTTTTGCGCTGAGCGTCACGTTGACCTGGGCTGGTCTTCCTCGTATATCATCACAGGCATAGCCCGTGTGTATTGTGTTCCTGTTTTTAATCAGAGGAGGAATCATGAAAAAAATCGGAATGCTGGTTGCGGTGTTGAGTCTTTTGCTGCCCACGCTGGTGGCCGCCCAGGACAAGGTTTTGAAAATGTCGACCACGACCAGCACGCAGTCGTCGGGCCTGCTGGACGTCTTGCTGCCTGAGTTCAAGAAGGACACGGGGATCGAGGTCAAGGTCATGGCCAAGGGAACCGGCGCGGCCATCCGTGACGGCATGGACGGCAATGTGGATGTTATTTTCGTGCATGATCCTGCCCGCGAGGAAAAATTCGTGGCCGATGGGTACGGTACAAAACGGTATTATGTCATGTTCAACGACTTTTTGTTGATCGGCCCGGCGAGCGACCCCGCTGGCGCCAAGGGCAAGGACGCCGCCGTCGCCATGAAGAAGATCGCCCGGTCCGAGGCCGTGTTCGTCTCCCGTGGAGACGATAGCGGCACCCATGCCAAGGAGCAGGAATTGTGGAAGGACAGCGGCCTCGAACTCAAGGAAGAGGACGCCGTGTTCAAGGCCAAGAACAAGGAGGTGACCTTCAAGGCCGTTCATCCAGCCGCGATGAAGGGGTTCATGTCCATTGGCCAGGGCATGGGCAAGACCCTGGTTTTTGCCGAGGAAAAGCAGGGCTACACCATCACGGATCGTGGAACCTATGTGCAATACAAGTATGGCCGGCAGGAAGGTTTGGATCTGGAGCCCATTTGCGAGGGAGACAAGAGATTGTTCAATCCCTACGGCGTGATCCCGGTCAATCCCGCCAAGTTTTCGCATGTCCGTTTTGATTTGGCCGATGCCTTCGCCAAATGGCTGGTCTCGGAACGCGGGCAGGCCGTCATCGCCAACTACAAACTGCTTGGTCAACAGCTCTTTTTCCCCGACGCCAAGTAACGCCATGGCAAACGCGGCGGCTCCGAACAGCCCGGGCCGTCGCGTTTGTGTTCACGTCACGGTTTTTTCCCGAGGTTTTCGGTATGTTTCTGGATAGTCTGTGGTCCGCGTTGACGTTGCTCACCAGCATGGACGCGGAACTTTTTTTTATTGTCGGCGTTTCTCTCAATATCAGCATCTGGTCCACGCTGGCCGCGTGCGTCCTGGGTATTCCCATTGGCTTTGGGATCGGCATTGGCCGTTTTCGGGGCAAACAGGCGCTGATTACTTTTTTCAACACCATGCTGGCCCTGCCCACGGTGGTTATCGGGCTTTTGGTGTACTCGCTTCTTTCCAGGCGTGGCGTTTTTGGCCCCCTGGGGTGGCTGTACACGCAAAAAGCCATGATCATCGGTCAGATCATCTTGATCACCCCGATCATTGTCGCCTTCACCATCGCCGCTGTCGGACGTGTCGACGACCGTTTTCGGCGCACCGCCCTGACCCTGGGCGCCACCCCCTGGCAAGTGGCCCTGGTCGTGTTGCGCGAGGCCCGGTTCAGCATCATGGCCGCGGTGGTGGCCGCTTTTGGCCGGGTCATTTCCGAAATCGGCATTTCCATGATGCTCGGCGGCAACGCCAAGGGGTTCACGCGGACCATGACCACGGCCATGGCCCTGGAGTATGACAAGGGTGAATTCGTGCTGTCCCTGGCCTTGGGCATCGTGCTGCTGGCTCTGAGCCTGGTCGTGAATACTGCCTTGGGTTATGTGCAGGGGAGGACCGTGCGATGAGCCTGTACGAATTGTCCGGCGTGTCCATGACCCATGATGGCCGCCGCATTTTGGACGTGGACCATCTGGGTCTCGAAATGGGGCAGGCGTATTCCCTGCAGGGACCCAACGGCGCCGGAAAGTCGACCCTGCTGGGAGTCCTGGCTTTTTTGACGCCGCCCCACGCCGGCGAGGTGCGTTTTGCCGGCAAGGTCGTGGTCTGGTCGGAATCCGAGCTGCGCCCGCTGCGACGCCAAGTGGGTTTGGTGGAACAACATCCGATCATGTTCAGCCGCAGTGTGCGCGACAACGTCGGTTTTGGCCTGAAATTGCGCGGCCTGACCGGCCTGGAGTTGTCCCGTCGGGTCGAGGACGCCCTGGATTTGGTGGGTCTGACCCATCTGGCCGATGCCCATGCTCCCCGGCTTTCCGGCGGCGAGACCCAGCGCGTGGCCATTGCCCGCGCCCTGGCCTGCGGGCCGCGCGTTTTGCTGCTGGATGAACCCACGGCCAGCGTGGACACCCAAAACCGGGCCGTCATCGAACAGGTCGTGGCGGACATGCGGGACAGTCGGGGCATGACCATTGTTTTGTGCACGCACAACCGCTCCCAGGCGTGGGCCTTGTGCCCGAACGTGATCTATATGGAGGCTGGCCGCGTGGTTTCGCGGGCCCTGGTCAACGCTTTTGCCGGCCAATTTTTCGAGGAGGACGGGCAGGCCTGGTGTCGGATCGCGACAGGGTTTTGCATGCCGGTGGACACGACGCTGCGGGGCCGGGGCCGGGTGGTCGTGGATCCGGAACAAATCACCTTGAAGCCCGTGGACGGCCCTGGTTTGAATCGCGGGCCGATTTTTCGGATCGAGCTGGAAGGGGAGCAGGTTTTGGTCAGCGTGGATTTGGGGCGCCCCTTGCGGGTCCAGGTGCCGTTTTCCAAATTTCGGGCTCAAGATCTGGATGTTGGCGCCTTGGTCGAGGCCCGGTTTGCCGCGTCCGGGATCGAGTGCTCCGTCTAGGCTGACGCCTGAAGTATCGGCCGGGAGGTTTGGTCTTATGATGCAGTGCGTTGAGGGCGCCACGGAAGCGTCCTCGGACGGGGTGGATTTTTCCGATGCGTCCTGCCCGTGGGCGGACGGGGTCCGGCTTTGCAATGCCTTGGCCGACGATCCCGGAAGTTGGTGGAGTCGGATACTGGCCGATCCGGAAATCGTGACGCGTTGCGATGAAGATGGCGTTGTCGTGCGTTTGCGAGGCACCCCTTTTTTGGAAATCAATCGCGGTGGCGATGAATTGGCCGTGCGAATCGCTCATGAGTATCTGATCCCCGCGCATCCAGGGTCCAGGGCCATGCTGAGCGCGCATGGCGGGCGGCCACCTGCGGCCCGCATCGACAGCCTGACGGAGTTGGCGGCGCGATACACGGTGGTTCGGAAGCGGGTCTGCGGGTATCCAAACCGGCGCGGCGCGGTGCTGGATCGCCTGTACAGGCGCCACGCCTGCGTGATCGGGGTGGACGTGCCCCTGCCCCTTGGCCGGGTGGATTTGGTCGCCCTGACTCCTGACGGAACCTGTGTTTTTTTCCTGCTGCGACGCTATGCGGATCAGGATTTGCGGTTGGCCGGACCGGGCGGGATCCGCGCGCGAATCCGGAACCTGGAGGCGGAACTGCGCACGTGCCCCCGGCCTTGGACCTTGGCGTCGGGCATGATCAGCCGCATGCGCGCCCTGCGGGGACCTTGGTCCCGGCGCTTCGCGATGCTGCCGGAGCCGCGCTTGGTCCATCCCCGCGTGCGGCTCGTGGTCGTGGATTTTGACCATGCCCAGCGCCAATGCGGGCTGGCCGATCTGCGCGCGATGCTGGAACGCGGGCTTGACCGTGACCAGACGCGGGAGGATATTCTGACCATCGGCGACCCCGGTAATATTTCGCCTCGGGGTCTTTTTTCCAGAATTGGTCACGACGGTTTTTTTTGTGCTGGCCGCGACGCCGGAAATGGAGCACAATCCTGACAGCACGTCGTTTCCGAGCGGGCGAGACGTTTTTTTCCAGGCCGGGTCGCGGCGGCGGAGGGAATATGTCCGATTTGCATCTCTGGCACATGGACGAGCTGAACAAGCTCCGGCGGGACATGCAGGAATTGTTCGATTGCTTGGTCCGGGATTTTTGCAAGCCCTTTGATTTGCGCATGCCCAGTCAGGAGCCCGAACTTCACGTGGAGGTCACGGCGGACGCGATCGTGGTCACGCTTCGCGCTCCGGAGTTGAAGCCGGAAACCCTTCACTTCGCGATCCAGGGCCGGTGGTTGTTTATTCGCGGGGACAGGATCGACGCCGACGCGCGGCGGCGGACCGTCATCCGCCGATCCTTCGCCACCACGGTGCAGCTGCCCTGCCCGGTTCGGGGCGACAAGGTGGTGGCTCGTTTCGACGATGGCGTGCTGCGCATCCATCTTCCCAATTGTCCGGCCCCGGGGCGATCCTGTTCCGACGAGGCGCCAGGGCACAACGAACGAGGTGGAAATGACTGATATTCATGAATTGGCACCGGCCGATCTGCGCTGGACGCTCGATCTCGACTCCCTGTCTTTTGAAACCACGGCCGATCTCGAACCCTTGGATGAAATTCTGGGGCAGGAGCGCGGGACGCGGGCGTTGCGCTTTGGAATCGGGATCAAAAAACCGGGGTACAACATTCTGGTCACCGGTGCCCCGGGCACCGGGCGCATGGACGCGGTCAGGAAGGTGCTGTCCAAGGCGGCGGGGGCCAATGGCACGCCCGGCGACCTGTGCTACCTCAATAATTTCAAGAATACCGAGGCTCCGATTCTGATCCGTCTCGGTCCGGGCCTTGGTGTTCGTCTCAAGAAAGCCATGCAGGACCTGGTCGAGGACTTGAAGAAGGAAGTCCCCAAGCTTTTCGAGAGCCCGGAATATCTGAACCGCAAGAACGAGATCAACGAAGCCTACGAGAAAAAGACCGCGACTTTTTTTCTGAATCTGGAAAAGCGGGTCAAGGAGGCGGGTTTCGCCCTGGTCACGTTCCAGGGCCGCCAGGGACAGCCGCCGGAAGTCATGCCCATCGTGGATGGCGAGCCCACGCCGGTCTTGAAACTGGAACAGATGGTCGAGAAGGGGCGTTTCCCCAAGGATGAGTTCGAACGGATCAAGACCGAGCATCTGGAAATCAAGACCGAGATTGATTCCATTTTTTTGCAGATCCGGGCGCTGCAGAAGGAAATTCAGGAAAAGAACCGTCAGGCCGACAAACTCATGTTTTCCAACCTGGCCGAGGGTCTTATCGCGCCGCTCAAGACGGAATTTTCCTGCGCCGAGTTGGACAAGTATTTCCAGCACATGATCGACGACATGGTCGACAATCTGCCTATTTTTTTGACCCAGGATCGCCCCCAGGTGCCCATGATCCCCCTGGGGGATCCGTTCGAGCCCTACAGCGTTAACGTCTTGGTGGACAACAGCGAGCAGCAGGGGCCTCCGGTCATCATCGAGGAATATCCGACCTATCGCAATCTGTTCGGCGGCATCGAGCGCATCGTGGACCGTTCGGGGGTATGGCGCACGGATTTTTCCAAGATCAAGGCCGGATCCTTTGTGCGGGCCAATGGCGGATATCTGGTTCTCAATCTGCTCGACGCCATTGTCGAACCCGGCGTGTGGCCGTCGCTCAAACGGGCCCTTAAAAGCCGGAAAATGGAGATCCAGACCTACGATCCGTTCTATCTGTTCACCACTTCGGCCATGAAGCCCGAACCCATTGAAATGGACATCAAGGTCATCGTCCTGGCCGACCCGTATTGGTATCAATTATTCCAACATTACGACGAGGACGTGCCCAAGGTTTTCAAGGTCCGGGCGGATTTCGACAGCACCATGGCGCGTACCGACGAGGCCGTCTTCCAGCTCGCCCGTTTTATTGGCGCCAGGAGCGCGGAGCACGGGTTGCATCCGTTCGACCGCTCGGCCGTGGCCGCGGTGGTCGAGGAGGCGGTGCGCATGGGCGGACGCCGGGAAAAGCTGGCCGCGACCTTCCCGCGTTTGACCGATCTGCTCATGGAGGCGGATTATCTGGCGGCCGAAAATGGTCGGGACATCGTGCGCGCCGAGGACGTGACCGCCGCCGTGGATGCCCGGATCCATCGTTCCAGCCTGATCGAGGAAAAAATTCAAGAGATGATTGATCGTGGCTCCATCATGATCGACACGGACGGAGCCAGGGTTGGGCAGATCAACGGTTTGGCCGTGTACAGTCTGGGTGATGTCATGTTCGGCAAGCCCAGTCGGATCACGGCCGCGACGTCCATGGGCAAGGCCGGCATCATCAACATCGAGCGCGAGGCGGATCTGTCCGGGAGCACCCACAACAAGGGCGTGCTTATCCTGAGTGGCTATCTGCGGGCCATGTTCGCCCAGAACAAACCGTTGGCCGTGAGCGCGTCCATCGCCTTCGAGCAAAGCTACGCCGGCGTGGACGGGGACAGTGCCTCGTCCACGGAAATGCATGCCTTGTTGTCCAGCCTGTCCGGGGTGCCCATCAAGCAGGGCATCGCCGTGACCGGGTCGGTCAACCAGAATGGAGAAGTCCAGGCCATTGGCGGTGTGAACCACAAGATCGAGGGTTTTTACGCCTGTTGCCGGGCCAAGGGGTTGACCGGCGAGCAGGGCGTGCTCATTCCCAAGGCCAACGTGGCGGACTTGATGCTCAAGCCCGAAGTGGTCGAGGCGGTGGCACATGGTCGGTTTCATGTCTGGGCCGTGAGCACCATCGAGGAAGGAATCGAAATTTTGACTGGCAAAAAGGCCGGCGCGCGGAAAAAGGACGGCACGTACCCCAAGGGTTCCCTGTACGCCTTGGTCGACGCCCGCCTGGACACGCTGGCCAAGGCCCTTGCCGCCTTTGGCAAGGACGAAAACTCAAAGGAATGAACCTTACGCAGAGGAGGTGGTCTTGGAAAATCCCATGTATGATTTGATCATTGTCGGCGGCGGCCCGGCTGGCTTGTCGGCCGGAATTTATGCCATGCGCGCGGCCCTGAACACGGTGCTGGTGGAAAAAGGCATGCCGGGCGGACAGATTGCCCTGACCAAGGATGTGGAAAACTATCCGGGTATCGAGGAAATCGGCGGTTTCGAGCTGTGCGAGAAATTTTTGAACCATGCCAAGCGTTATGACTTGGAAATCCGCGAGAGCGAGGTCCGTCGGGTCGAGCCCGGGATGAACTACCATGAAGTCGTTCTGGCCGATGGCACCCGCTTGACGGCTCATGCCGTGATTCTGGCCGCTGGCGGCACGGCGCGCAAACTCTCCGTGCCGGGCGAGAACGAAAATTTCGGCAAGGGTGTGTCCTACTGCGCCACCTGCGATGGTTTTTTCTTCCGGGGCAAGATCGTGACCGTCATTGGCGGCGGGGATACGGCCCTGGAAGACGCCCTCTATCTCTCCAAAATTTGCGCCCAGGTATATCTGGTGCATCGCCGCGATGAATTCCGGGGAAGTCGTATTCTCCAGCAGCGGGTTTTGGCCGAGCCGCGCATCACCACTGTGCTCAACTCCGTGGTCACCGAGGTCCTGGCCGACGACCAGGGGGTGACGGGGGTCAGCGTCAAGAATGTCCGGACCGGTGCCATGAGCGAGCTCAAGACCGACGGTGTGTTTATTTTTGTCGGCTTCTCGCCCAACAACCAGCTCGTCCCGGCCGGAGTCAAGATGAACGCAACAGGCTATGTGGTCACGGACGAGAAGTGCGAGACCTGTCTGCCGGGGATTTTCGCCGTGGGCGATTTGCGTCAGAAATACGCCAATCAGATCGTTTTGGCCGCCGCCGACGGCTGTGTGGCCGCCTTGGCCGCCGCGCACTACGTGGAAACGCGCAAGGCCACGGCTGGCTGATCGTTGATGCGGCTGTCCGCGACGCGCGGCCTTGCGTGGCAATGGCCGCCGCGTCGCGAGGATACGATTCCGTCGTGACTGGCGACGGCAAAGAAAAAACCCCTTGATTGCTCAAGGGGTTTAAAATTTTCTGGCTCCCCGGGACAGATTTGAACTGCCGACAGGGTGGTTAACAGCCACCTGCTCTGCCAACTGAGCTACCGGGGAACGTCAGCCAGAAGGCGCTTTTAGGGAAGACGGACGGCCCTGTCAAGACAACGGCTCCAAAAAAAATTCCTGAAGCCAGCTAGAAAAAATGTCGGGGCAGGGTCTCCCGCCGTTCCTGGGGGTAGAGCCGGCCATAGCTGGGCAATGGCTGGTTGGCCATGCCCGGGGTCAGTTCCATGATCCGGATCAGGACCGTGTCCAAGGGCAGGCGGTCGAAAATCCGCGCTGTATAGCGCGGGGCCAGGGGCAGGCCGGCTTGGCGCACGGTCGAGAAATAGGCGCTGTATTCGGAATCCGCCGAGTTGGCATCCAGCCCGTATCGGACTTGACGGTAAGCCTGCCCGGCTAGTTCCGTTTTTATCCCGCCGAGAGGGCGGAAGACTTCAATTCCCCCGGTTTTGTCGATCCGGCTCAGGAGCATGATGGCCGTGCCGGAGTCCGTGGCCTGGGTGAAGATCAGGGTTTCGACCTGGTCCGAGGGCACGAGATTGCCGGTCCACAGTGCCCCCCGCACCGGCAGCCGTTTGTCTCCGATGTAGTGCCACGCGGGATCCAGTGGGATACGTTCCCCGCGCCAGAGGCTGATTTCGGACGCGCCGGGTTGGTAGCGGTCCGCGAGGCGTGGTCCGCCACAGGCCGCGAGAAGGAGCACGGCGAACAGGGCGGGAATGAGACAGGGCCAAAAAGCGGGCGTGGAGCGGTTCATGAAGGTCTCCTCGTGGGCGGATGGATGGGTCATGGTCATGCGTCCACATGGAGCACGGCGGCATGGCTGTTGAACACGGCCCAGGCCTGGTCGCCCACGTTCAGATTCAAACGGGCCAGGGCGTCGTTGCCGACCAGGGCGCAGAGCGTGGTCGTGTCCGTGATACGCAGCGAGAATTCGCTGTTGGTTTGTCCGTGCCGAATTTCCAGGACCGTGCCCTGGAAGCGGTTTTCATCCGTGCAGAGCGGCTCCGTCCGGCCCGCGTGCACGGTGACCCAGGGTGCCTTGACCTCGATGGCGGCCAGCCGGCCGGGTTTGAGGCCCAGTCGCTCCAGGCTGCCCTGGGTGATGACGGTCACGATGTCGAGGCCGTCCATGGTTCGGAGATGAATCGTGGCCTGGATGTCCCCGGCGTGGATGGCGGTGATTTTCCCGAAAAAAGCGTTTCGGGCGCTGGTGGCGCGCCTGGCTTCCCGTTCCAGGAACGAGGTCGTGACGGCCCGGATTTCGTCCTCCGAAAATGACACGTAGGCCGAGGTCAGATTGGGGCTGGAATGTCCCAGATAGAGCTGCACGGCGGGCAAGGGCATGTTGGCCCGCATGAGCTCCACGCCGCGTGATTTGCGGATCATTTCCGGCGCGCCAAGTTGCTTGGGAAAGCCCCGGGCTTCGGCCCGTTCGTAGAATTTGCGCCGGATGAAACCCGGGTCCACGCCCAGGCCTTGGGACACGGCCTCGTGGAGTTCGGGAGAAGCCAGCAGGTCGCGGATTTTGTGGCTCAGGGTCGTGGAGATGGGGATTGTCCGCGTTTCGCCTTCCGGGCCGCCGTAGGTGATCAGCAGTCGGTCATGGTCGATGTCCCGGATTGGGTCGAGGCGCGCGACTTCGTTCAATTTGGCCCCGGTGTGGCGGATGAGCAAAAAGATCAGCAATACCCGTTTGCGCGAGAGGATCACGTCGGCCCGCCGGGCGCTGGCCGCCCACGTCGTGAACTCCCGCTCCAGCTGTTCCAACTGCGCGGGGTCCAGGCAGGGCGGGTGCTCGCCCACGATGCGGCCGTGATCCGTGGCGGGTGTGGAGGATGCGTGCATGAAACCCATTGTGCTGCGTGGCGGGGCCGGAAGCAAGGGGCAACCCGTGAAAATAAAAAAAGCCCTTCTGATGAAGGGCTTGGATTGTCTGGCTCCCCGGGACAGATTTGAACTGCCGACAGGGTGGTTAACAGCCACCTGCTCTGCCAACTGAGCTACCGGGGAACGCTCGTGAGGTGCCTCTTT
>RZYB01000024.1 GCA_009930495.1 Deltaproteobacteria bacterium | reverse complement strand
TGATCCGGATGGTCTGGCCTCGGCCCTGATCAAGCTGGAGCAGGTGCAACGCGGGGGATGGCAGCGGATTTTTTTTCCTGGCCGGGGCGTCCCCGAGCCATCCTGGCTTCGTACCCATCCGACCACCGAGGAGCGCGTCCGGCGCCTGCTCGACCTCAAACGGAGCGCTTCGCCGTCCTGGCCCCATGGCTATGATTTCGAGCCGCCGGATTTTTCCCGGGTGCATCCCCGCCAGCGCCCCCGAGGCGGCTGGTGGGGCTACTGGTACTGATCGATCCTGCTTTTTCGGGAATCCGATCGGCCCTGCCGTCGGGCGCGCCCTGGTTTTTTGGGCTCCCTGATCTTCAGGCTTGGAGGGAAGGCGTCTGTTTTCGGGGGGCCGTGGCGATCCGGCCGTGGTGGGTTCGGGGCGGGAAACTTCAAACACGAAACGGGATTCCGGAATCATTCCGGAATCCCGTTTCGTCGTGTTCGGGTCGGGTCAGCTTTTGGCCGGAGCCGGGATGAGTCGGCGGTTTTCATCCCAGATCTGTTCGGCCTTGGGCGTGACCTCCAGGTATTTGAACCATGGGTGGCTGGCCATGTGCACGGGGTCCATCTGGAGTTCGCGGCTGTGCTTCATGATGGGTGGCACGAGCTTCTTGATGTCCCCAGCCAGATCCTTGGCCGTGGTGAAGGCTGCCGCCTGGATGGCGATGTCCACGGCTTTTTGGCTGTATTGTTGGGATTTGGCGAGGGTGTCCAGGGCCTTGGTCGGATTGTGGAAGCCGACGCTGTTTTCGGCCGAGACCAGATCCCAGAAGAACTGGCCCTTGCGGCACATCTCGCGGGCGTCGATCATGAGCTGGTCGTAGTTGGCCGGTTTTTCCCCCTGGAATTCGCTGGCCATGCGGATGGCCTCATGCGCCTTGACCGAATTGTCCTGGGCGACCATGAGCTGCTCCCAAACCTTGTCTTGGGTGTAGATGACGCGTTGCTTCAGATAATCCGGCGTCTTGTCGGTGTGGCACTGGCGGCAGGCCTTCATGTCCGGATCCTTCAGGGGCGAGGTCCAGTGGTGGTTGGACATTTTCTTTTTGCCATCCAGACGGGTGTAGCTCATGTGGCAGTCGGCGCAGGTCACGCCCGCCGCGCCGTGCACGCCGTTGTGCCAGGTTTCGAATTCGGGATGCTGGGCCTTGAGCATGGGCGTTTTGGACACGGGATGGACCCAGTCCACGAAATTGTGCTCGAATCCGGGCGTGGTCGTGTCGCCGTGGGTCTTGTAGTAATTGTACACTTGCTCCGGGTCCTTGCCGTCGGCCCAGGGGAAGACCACTTTCTTGGGCGCGCCAAAGCCCTTGTCCTGGAAATAGTATTCAACATGGCACTGGCCGCACATCAGGGCGCGTTTTTCGTTGCGGTCCAGGGTTTTGAAGTCCTTGCCCTGGCTGGCCAGATAGGCCTTGAGCGGCACGGAATACAGGCGCAGCTCCATGTTGACCGGATCATGGCAACAGGCGCAGCCGATGGTATCTTCGTTCATGTCGACTTCTTCGCGGAATTCATTGAAATTTTTTGCCCAGAAGTCATCGCCGTACGTGCCGATCCATTCGTTCATCTTCGCGCCCTTGCAGTTCCAGCAGGTGGCCGGCAGACCGGCCTTTTCGTCGTACCGGTTCAGACGGTCGATGTTCAGGATGTCCTTCATGGCGTAGGTATGGCCGCGCGCGGCCTTGTACTCGTAGCTGAAGGCATAGCCGAGCCAGAGATTCTTCAGATAGGGCTGGGCGTGTTTGTACCCCTCGGGCAGGGGGTTGACGTTGTCGTGCTTGTTGTAGGCCACGGACCCGCCGTATTCGGTCATGATCTCGGTTTCGTTGTTGCGCAGGTAGGTTTCGTAATGCAGCGGAAACTCATCCTTGAAGGCGGAGTTCTTGATCTCGTCGGTCTTGAGGTCGGTTTTGAACTCCGGGGTCTTGGGTTCGGAGAAATCCGTGCAGCCGGTCAGGGCCACGGCACAGTTCACGGCCAGCAGGGCGATCAGGGCGAGGGTGCTACGCATCGGCGGCGCTCCTTTTGGATATGGGGATTTTCGGGGTGTGGGGCACATGGCGATGACAGTCCGTGCAGAATTTTTTGCTCTGCATGATCACCGTGCTGGTCGTGGCGCCGTGGCAACGCTGACAGTTGGCCTGGGTCACTTCCTTGGTTTCCTCGCCGGGATGGATCAGATCCGGGATGTTGCTCATGGCCGTGGCCAGGATGTCGCGCGTGCCTTCCTTGGCCTTGAAGGGCATCTTGGCTATCAAATTGTGCGGGGCGTGACAGTCGTTGCAGGCCAGTTCGGCATGGACCGATTGCTTGTGGGTCAAGGCCGCCTCGGCCATGGAGTGGCAGTTGCCGCAGAACATGGCCTGGTCCGTGGTGGTCATGGCGATGGCCACTCCGACCGTGAACACGACGCCGGCAAGGGCTGGTGGCAGCACTCGTTTCCAGCGGCCCCTGGAATCATCCTGTTTTCGGATCATGAATCCTCCCGTCGGGTTGAAGACATGTCGCTTTTCTCCAATGACAGTAGGAAGCAGCGACTTATTTTTGTATTCTTATCAAAATTCGTGAGGGATGCAAGAGATTGGCCGCATTGACGCGGTTCGAAAAACAGGAGGGCATATCGGGGCCGGAATGATTTTCATCCCGGCCCGGGTCGGGTGTTATCCGGCGAGCTGAATCGTTTCAAAACGCAGGCTGCGTTTGAGAATCTGCGTACCACCGCCTTCGGAAACAGTCCGCGCCACGTCGGCCGCGTCGAGAACGCGCGCTCCGGCCAAATGCGTGACTGGCGTTCCGGTGTACACCTCGGGACGCATGAAGGTCGAGGGCCCGAGCATGACGGTGGCCCGTGGCGCACCGAGCTGGGCGAGGAGGTCGTCGATGGTGTCGGTGACGATGGACGTGCTGGTGATGATGGCCACGGAGCACCGTGTCAGGGCCTCCTGGCCGTCCTGGGGCGGGATGGTGCCTGGGCGCTCGTTGAGCTCCAGAACCTCCAAGCGGCATCCGGTCTGGCGCAGCGGTGACATGAGGGGGCCGAAAAAGCCCACCATGACCACGTGGTCGTTCTGGTCGATGTGGAGGATGTCGAGAATGTCCGTGGTCGAGGCCTCGGGCGCGGGCATGACCGCGGCCAGGGCGTTGGCCGTGGCAAGGCCGACCGAACGTTGCTGGGCCGTCGGGCTGGCCAGCAGGTCGAGGATCTCGGCGGCCCCACGCCCGGCCAGGGTCTTTTGGCGCGGATTTTGTCCACAACAGGCGCCCGAGTCGCGCCCTGTCCAGGAAACGCCACATTGGCCGGTATCCAGGTGGGCGCTCGTATATTTGAGTCCGATACGGATGTCGTCGACGGCAATGTCACGGGCCACTGGTTCTAGAATGTCGCGAATTCGATCCTGCATGCGTGCCGCCATGTTTATTTCTCCTGTGTCCTGCCTGTGTTTCACGTCTGGTGTGTTCCGGGCGTGTTTCCGCAAACGAGCGCGATGTTCAAGACGGTCACGAATTCGGGGCGTGCAGTGACTGGCGTCATCATCGCGGTGCGGGCTTGGGACGACTTTGGTCGGTTTCGGCCTGGGCGCCAGTTTCGCGTGGTCCGAGCCGGTTGGTGTCGTGCGCGGAATCCGCCGGGAACTGGAAATAAAAAAGCCCGCAGTGAGCGGGCTTCCTCAGATTCTAGCGAGTCCGATTAGTAGCGGGAGCGGCCGGCCGGGCGGCTCTGGCGCGGCTGGGCTTCGTTCACCTTCAGGCTGCGTCCCTGGAAATCGGCGCCATTGAGGGCCTGAATGGACTGGCGGGCGCCATCCTCGTCCATTTCCACGAAACCAAAGCCACGGGAGCGGCCGGTTTCACGATCTTCAATGACGTGGGCGGAATTGACCTGACCGTACTGGGAGAAAAGGGCCTGCAGATCGGAATCAGTAGTGGACCAAGACAAGTTTCCAACATAGATGTTCGTAGACAAAACAGTAAACTCCAAAGAAAAAAGTAAAAAGAAAAAGCTTTTCTCCAACTGGAAACAGTTACCGGTTGGATCGCGGAACACGAAGTATAGAGTTATCAGAAAACACTGATGTTCATATCCCGCGCAAGCACCCGCCCAATAGGTGTTCCCCTGGTGAGTGTCAATACATAAAAACGAGGGCGGAATATATTTCTGGGACGCAAAAGATAAATTTGCTGCAATACATCGAAATTGCTCAATGAAGTTTTTTACGGATCGAACACGAGGCCATGTCCCCACGGACGTGGCCTCTCTCGTTTCGCGGACGGAGCGGATCGGTGCCAAGTTTGTTGTCTGGTTGTCACCGAATTGTCGCTTCCCGGACACGATGCGACTCCCTTCCGCTTTTTAGGAAGCGGGTCGGAAATTTGTCATGAACCAACCCGCCGGGAGGGACAAGGATATGGATGACAGGGCCGAGAAGCGTGGATTGTTGAGGCTGGGGCTGCTTGGCGTGCTTTTCGTGGCCATCGCCGCCGTTGGATTGGTGGCCTGGAAGCCGGAGTTGCTGTTGCGGGAGCGACGGCTTGCCGTGACCATCGAGCCCAGGGACGTGATCGCCGCCGGCGCTGCCTGGAAGATCAGCGGCGACTGGATGCGGACCGATTCCGCCACCATGGACGAGGCCGCGCGCAAGCGTGTCGTCGAGTTCAGCCCCGTGCCGGGCTGGGTGACTCCACGGGGCGTTGAATTGGCCGATGACGGCGGACAGGACGTGCGCGGGGTCTATACCCGCCAGGTTCTGGCCGAAAAGACCATTTTGCGCCTGCATGGCTCCAACACCATTGGCGCGACCCTGGGTCCGGACCTGGCCGAGCGGTATCTGCGCTGGCTTGGGGCCGAGAGCGTGCGCGTTCTGGTCGGGGCCGATCCGGCGGAAAAGGTCGTCGAGGGCGTGTTTCCGTTCCGCAACGAGGCCCTGCGCGTGGAGATCAAGGCCCATGGCTCGTCCACGGGCTTCAAGGATTTGCTGGGCGGAACCTGCGAAGCGGCCATGTCTTCCCGCCGGATCAAGGATTCCGAGCGCGAGGCCTTGGCCCATCTTGGGGACATGACCTCCGTGGACAGCGAATACGTGGTCGCCCTGGACGGCATCGCCGTCATCGTCAACCGGGGTAATCCCCTGGCCAGCCTGACCCGGCGTCAGATCGCCGATATTTTCACCGGTCGGATCGGGGACTGGAGGGCATTGGGCCTGCCGGCCGGACCCATCGAGATCCACGCTCGCAATAACGAGTCCGGCACGTTCGACACCTTTCAAAGTCTGGTCCTGGGCAAGAACGCCCTGGCCGCCGGGGCCATCCGGCATGAATCCAACGCCGAACTGTCCGACGCCGTGGCCGCCAACCCGCGCGCCATCGGGTTTTGTGGACTGCCCTATATCAATAAATCCAAGGAGCTGGCTGTTCAGGACGAGGGCAAGGCCATCGCGCCGAGCATGTTCTCGGTGTCCACCGAGGACTATCCCCTGTCCCGACGCCTGTATCTGTATGCGCCACGGCGGGGCATGTCCGCCCATCTGCGTCAATTCCTGGATTTGACCCTGGCGCGCGAAGGGCAGGAGGCGGTGACCAAATACGGTTTCGTCAGTCTGGATATTTCCGGGGCCAGGTCGGCATCCGCCGAGCCAGGGCCGGACCAGCCCGTTGGCGCCGGGACTGGCGCGAGCCCGATACACGGCACCGGGGTCCGGACTTCCCCGGTGGAATCGAAAACGGGCGGGACGGTTCCAGGCGAGTTTGTTCCGGCCGAAGCTGTTTCAGCCGAAGTTGTTTCAGCCGAAGCTGTTCCGGCCGAGGACGCGCCGATGGACGCCGCGCCGGTCCGGGCCACGGTCATGCTGGTCGAGGACCCCTTGCGCGACGTGCCCGTGGTCAATGCCGCCGTGGCGGCCGGCTACCGCGACAGCGTGCGCGGCGGGGCGCGGCTGCCGGTCAATTTTCGGTTCCACTCCGGCAGCTTCGATCTCGACAACAAGGCTTTGCGCGATGTGAATCGGGTGGCGGAGCTGGCTCGTGACGAGGGCAAGTCCATTGTCCTGGTCGGGTTTTCCGACTCCCTGGGTGATTATGGGCAGAATCTGGCCCTGTCCAAACGCCGGGCCCAGGCCGTGGCGGACACGCTGGCCGCTCTGGGGGCCAGGGTTCAAGGCGTTGTCGGAGCCGGCGAGGAAGCGCCCGTGGCCTCCAACCAGGATCAGGCCGGGCGGGAGCGCAACCGCCGGGTCGAGGCGTGGGTGTTGCAATGAACACGAAGAAATTCTTTTTTTTCAATCGGGTGCAATTCCGGGTCAATGTCGGTCTGGCGTTGATTTTGGGCCTGTCCTTCGCCGGATTGAGTTGGTTTCTGCTGTCCACCCAGTGGCGGCTCTTGGTCGACGATCTGGCCCGGCGCGGCCAGCAACAGGCCCAGGCGGCGGCCGAGGCCGGCGCGGTGCATATTGAACGGGGCAGTCTTTTCCTGCTGGAAGAGCTGGTGGCCAAGGTCGAGTATAGCCCACGCGTGGCTTTTTGCCGGATCGTGGACGCCTCGGGCCGGGATTTGGTTCCGGATCGGCGGCGGGTGGTTCATGATCCCGGCAACGAATTGGTCGTCTCCTGGCCCATTGAAGCCGAGGACAGGAATTTGGGCGAGGTGCGGGTCGGGATGCGTCTGGACGACGTGCGCCAGGAAATCCGGACCACGACGGTGCGCATGGTGGCCGCCTTCCTGTCCGTGCTTGGCCTGGTCTGCGTGTTGGCCCATCTGTTTTTGCGCCGGGTGCTCATCGCGCCGGTCCAGACCTTGGTCCGCATGGCCCGCGATGTTGGCGGCCGGGAGTTCGTCAGCACCCGGCTGGCCGAACGCCGGGACGAGATCGGCCAGCTCGCGGGCGAGTTCAACGCCATGAGCGCCAATCTGCGCGAGGCCTATCAGGGCTTGGAACGGACCGTGACCGAACGCACGGAAAAGCTGCACGTGGCCCTGCGCGAGGTCCAGGCCATTTTCGACAATTCCCTGGTCGGCATCGCGGTCATGGACGGGGAAGGAGGCATCCAGCGTTTCAACAAGCGTTTTGCCGAGATGTTCGGCCATGACAGCGCGGCCCTGTCCCACATGTCCATGGTTGATCTGCATTTTTCCCGCAAATCCCACGCCGAGTTCCTGCATCGGTATCATGCGGCCATCGGCCAACACGGCATGATGCAGCACGACCACCAGTTTATCCGCGCCAACGGAACCCGTTTCTGGTGTCAGGTTTCGGCCAAGCCCATTGATCCGCGCGAGGCCAGCAAGGGCGTGATCTGGGTTTTCGAGGATATCACCGAGCGCATGCGCGCCAGCGAGGTGCTCCGCGCTCAGGCCGACGACCTGCGGCGGGCCAAGGACGACGCGGACCGCGCGACCACGGCCAAGAGCGAATTCGTGGCCCGCATGAGCCACGAGATCCGCACGCCCATGAACGCCATCCTGGGCATGGCCCAGATGCTGTCCGAAACCAATCTGGACACGGAACAGAGTGAATACGTGCGCACTTTTTCCAGCGCGGGCGAGATGCTGCTGACCATCATCAACGACATCCTCGATTTTTCCAAGATCGAGGAAGGCCGGATGGAATTGGAATCCATCCCCTTTGATCTGGCCCGCGTGGCCGAGGAGACGACGCGTCTTTTGAAGACCCAGGCCGCCGTCAAGGGGCTGGAGCTCCAGCTCGGAATTTCCGGCGACGTGGGTGCGTGTTACGAGGGCGACCCGACCCGGTTGCGCCAGATCCTGGTCAATCTGATCGGCAACGCCATCAAGTTCACGCCTCGGGGCCACGTGCGCCTGGACGTGGACCTTCTGGCGCCCGACATCCAGGACACGGACGGCCCGGGCGAGAGGCAGTGGTGCCGTTTTCGTGTCCGCGACACGGGAGTGGGCATTCCCGAAGACAAGCTGGAGCATGTTTTCGAGAGCTTTTCCCAGGCCGATTCCTCGACCACCCGTGCTTTTGGCGGCACGGGTCTGGGCTTGGCCATTTCCCGACGTCTGGTGGAGCTGATGGGCGGGACCATCCGGGCCGAGAGCGCGGTGGGCCAGGGCACGGAGTTTTGCGTCCTGCTGCCCTTGACCGCTCTGGGTCCCGAAGCCCTGGTTCACGACGATGCCGGCCTGGACAGGATCGAAATTCCACAGCGGCGGTCGGATGCGCCGCCGCGCGTGTTGGTGGTCGATGATGTCGAAGCCAACCGCCGCGTGGTGGAACTCTTTCTGCGGGGCCAGGACATCGACCTGACCCTGGCCAAGGACGGAAGCGAGGGACTGCGTTTGGTTCAGGACCAGCCCTATGATCTGATCCTGATGGACATGGAAATGCCGGTCATGGACGGCATGGCGGCCACCCGCGCCATCCGCGCCTGGGAAAGGGAACAGGGGTTCGAGCCGGCGCATATCGTGGCCATGACCGCCCATTCCTTTGTCGAGCAAAAGGAGGCCATCATGGCCGCCGGATGCAGCGGATATCTCGCCAAGCCCATCCGCAAGAGCGGGTTGCTGCGGGTTTTGGACGACTACCGCGCCGGCGTCGGACCCCGTGACGACGAGGTGGTGGCGGCCTGAAAATCCATCTCGCCGGATGTGTCCATCACGGAAAACGCCCCGCTGTCGGGGCGTTTTTCTTGACAGGGGCTCGGTTTGCGCGCAAGTTACTAACACGATAATTTTATGAAACGTGTTTTTTAGAACTGGAGTCGGAGCATGCCATTTCGTCTCAACCGGATGGAAATCGCGGGTTCCCTCGGTGATCTGGGGGTGCTGTTGCCCATCGCCGTGGGCATGATCCTGGTCAACGATCTTCCTCCCGAAGGGGTGTTTCTGGCCATCGGCCTCTATTACATCGCCGCTGGCATGTACTTTGGGGTGACCACGCCGGTTCAGCCCATGAAGGTTATCGGGTCCTATGGCGTGGCCATGGGACTGGCGCCGGAGATCATCCACGCGTCCAGCCTGTGGGTCGGCGTCCTGCTCTTGGCCATCGGGCTGAGCGGGGCCATGAAGCGGCTCGCCCGGTTCGTGCCCAGGGTTATTATCCGGGGCGTGCAGCTGTCCACGGGCGTGCTGCTCATGGCCCAGGGCGCGCGTCTGATCCTGGGCACCAGCACGACCCAGGTCGCGGCCAGATCGAGCGAACCGTTCTTGACCGTGTCGAGCGTGGGCGGGGTGGAGCTGAGTTGGATTTTTGGGGCCATTGCCGTGCTCCTGACCCTGTTTTTGATCAACAGCCGTCGTTTTCCAGCGGCGTCCGTGGTCGTGGGCTTTGGGTTTGTCATGGGGCTGGTGTTGGGCGATGGCGTGGAACTTGGCGTGGCTGGCGTGCATGCGCCGGATTTTTTGCCGGATGGTTTTCCTGGCTGGGCCTCCTTTTCGACCGCGCTCTTTGTCCTGGCCATGCCCCAGCTGCCCATGACCCTGGGCAACGCGGTTTTGGCCAACGAGGATCTGGCCCGGGAGTATTTTGGCGATGGCGCGAAGCGGACCACGGGCAAGGCCTTGTGCGTCAGCATGGGGCTGGCCAATGTGGCCAGCTTTTTCCTGGGCGGCATTCCCATGTGCCACGGCGCGGGAGGCCTGGCGGCGCATTACCGCTTCGGAGCGCGCACGGCCGGCTCCAACGTGTTCATTGGAGGTCTTTTTATCATCGTGGCGGTGGTTTTTGGCCCGGAGGCCCTGGCCGTGGCCCAGCTGCTCCCCCTGTCCGTGTTGGGGGCACTGCTTGTTTTCGCTGGCGCGCAACTGGCCATGACGGTTCAGGATGTCACCGGCCGCAAGGAATTTTTTGTCTGCATGGCCATTTTGGGGATAACCCTGGCATCCAATCTGGCTCTGGGTTATCTGGCTGGCATGGGGCTGCACGCGCTGCTCAAGAACGATCTTTTCGATATCTGATCGTCGACCGCGGCAAACGACAACACGGGCGCGGCGATTCCGCGTCCACCGGAGGAAAACATGGGAAATTCACTGATCAAGGAAAAAAACGAGGCCGGCCGCTTGCACATCGACACCCCGCTCATGGGTGAATCCCTGGTCAGCAGACAATTTCTGCGGAAGACCGAATCCGACGACTATTTTCGGATGCACCCGGATGTGAACGTTCTCAAGATTGGCGGGCAGTCCATCATGGATCGCGGTTCCAAGGCGTTGTTTCCCATCATTGATGTCCTGCTCAAGGCCAAGGAGGAGTTCAAGATCTTGCTCATGACCGGCGGCGGCACACGGGCCCGGCACGTCTATAACATCGGCGTGGATCTCGGCATGCCGACCGGGGTTTTGTCCAAGCTGGGCGACAAGGTCTCCTCGCAGAACGCCGAGATGCTGTCCGTGCTTCTGGCCAAGCATGGCGGCGTGCGCATTGGCCACGGAGATCATCTGGAGCAGCTGACCATGTTTTGCCGCGAGGGGTATCTGCCCATCACCACGGGTATCCCGCCGTACGGTTTTTTCGAGCACCCGGCCGAAATCGGCTCCATCCCGCCGCACCGGACCGACAGTGGCGCCTTTTTGCTGGCGGAAAACATCGGGGCGCGCTCTCTGATCTATCTGAAGGACGAACGCGGCTTGTACAGCGACGATCCCAAAAAGGCGGCACATATCGAAGACCTGAAATTCATCGACCGCATTTCCGTGTCCGAGCTGCTGGACCTGGATCTGGATGATCTCATCGTCGAACGGCCTGTTTTGACATTTCTCAAAAATTCTAAATGTCTCAAGGAATTCCAGATTATCGACGCCTTGCGCCACCCCGAACACATCCTGGCCGCCCTGCGCGGCGAGCATGTCGGCACCATTGTGTACAAGGATTGATGCCGCTCGAAACGCAAAGGCCGCCCCGTTTGGAGCGGCCTTTTTTGTCACCGTGAGCGGGATTATTCCGCCGGCTTCATTCCTTCCCTGCCTTCGCCGTCGGACGGCAGATACACGACCTGAGCGCCGCTGACCTTGGCGATTTCATCCAGTTCGCATCTGCGCACGTGCTCGGCGACAATGCGGATGTCGCCCGTGGTTCCGACCACGCGAAAACGGGGGCGTTTTTCACCCTTTTCGATTTTCCGTCTTTCCCGTACAAAAATGACGTTACTCATGGCTGGCCTCCTGCTTTGTTTCTTGATGAGTAGGATCTATGTTTTTGAAGGATATATGTCAAGAGAGGTGAATATGTCTGGTGGGAGAGATACGGGTACGTCCAGGCCCGAGCGTTATATTCAGCCGTCCTTGTTGATGGCTCTTCTGGACGGTGCTTCATACGGATACGAATTGCTGCAGCGGTTGCCCGAATTCGGATTTCTGCGCGAGGACGCGTCTCCGGGCATGATTTATCGTCATTTGCGGCAGATGGAGGAAGAAGAGTTGCTCGTTTCGCGTTGGGAGGCCGAAGGCGCCGGACCGGCCAAGCGGGTCTACGAGCTGACTCCGGCCGGACGCGAGGTGCTGGAGGCCTGGATCGGCCACATGGAGAAAAAGGGGCGCGCCCTTTTGGACTTCGTGGCCTTGTACCGCGCGCGCGTTGGCCGCGCGGCGGATTCGACCGGAGGGAAACGGCCATGAGCGTTGAAATCCCCATTCTGACCGACGCGGTCATGGTTTTTGGTCTGTCCAGCGCGGTCATCGTGGCCAGCCATCGCCTGCGCGTTCCAACCGTCATCGGCTTTTTGATCACGGGCATTTTGGCGGGTCCGCATTGTCTGGGCCTGGTCGGGGCCTCGCACGAGGTCGAGATGTTCGCCGAGATCGGGGTCATCCTGCTCCTTTTCGTCATCGGCATGGAGCTGTCGCTGGATGAGCTGATCCGTCTCAAACGACCGGTTTTCGTGGGCGGCGCCGCCCAGGTCGGCCTGACCATCGCCGCCATGGGGCTGCCGCTCCTTTTTTCCGGCGCGGATCTGGGCAGGTCCGTGTTTTTTGGATTTCTGGCCGCCTTGTCGAGCACGGCCATCGTGCTCAAGATTCTGGGCGAACGGGCGCAGCTGGCCGCGCCACATGGCCGCATCGCCCTGGGCACGCTGATTTTTCAGGACGTGGCCGTGGTGCCCATGATGTTGCTTATTCCCGTCCTGGCCGGGGTTTCGGGCAATCCGTGGTTGTCCCTGGGCGAGATGCTGCTCAAGGGCGCCTTCGTGGCGGGCGTGATTTTTGTCGGGGCCCGCAAGGTCATTCCCGTGGTGCTGGGCGCGGTGGTCCGCACCCGCAGTCGCGAGCTGTTCCTCATGACCACGCTGGGCCTGTGCTTCGCCATCGCGCTTCTGACCTCCACGGCCGGCCTGTCCCTGTCCCTGGGCGCGTTTTTGGCCGGGCTGATCATGAGCGAGTCCGAGTACAGCCACAGCGCCCTGGAGGGCGTGTTGCCCTTTCGGGACGTGTTCACCAGTGTCTTTTTCGTGTCCATCGGGATGCTTCTCGACCCGGCGTTCATCGTGGCCCACCTGCCCCAGGTCCTGGCCCTGACCCTGATCGTCCTGGTGGCCAAGACGGTTCTGGCCGCGGTCGCCGGACGGATTCTGGGCTACCCGCCGCATGTGGCCATTCTGGGCGGCCTGTGTCTGTGCCAGATTGGCGAATTTTCCTTTGTCCTGGCCGGAGTCGGCAGGCAGTACGAGTTACTGACCCAGGTGGAATATCAGTATTTTTTGGCGGCGGCCATTGCCACCATGGCGGTCACGCCATTCTTGATCGCCGGCATCCCGGCCATTTCCGGGCGTTTGTCCCGGCTGTTGCCCGTGGGCATGAGCCTGGCTCCGGAAAAGGACGCGGACACGGATCTGCGCGACCACCTCATCATCGCCGGATTTGGTCTGGGGGGGCGGCATCTGGCCCGAGCGGCCCGGACCGCCGGCATTCGTTACGTTATTCTGGAGATGAATCCGGACACCGTGCGCCGCGAGCGCGACAAGGGCGAGCCCATTCTTTATGGCGACGCCTCCCAGGCGGCGGTGCTCGAACACATCAACGTGACCCAGGCCCGCATCCTGGCCGTGGTCATTTCCGATCCGGCGGCCATCGGACGCATCGTGGCCACGGCCAGGGCGCATAATCCGGGCCTGCACATCGTGGTCCGGACCCGGTTCGTGAGCGAAATCGACGCGTTGTTGCACATGGGCGCGCAAGAGGTGGTGGCCGAGGAGTACGAGACCTCGGTGGAGATGTTCATCCGCGTCCTGTCCGCCTATCTCGTGCCCAAGGGCGACATCGAACGCTTCGTGCGCGAGATCCGGGCCGAGGGTTACGGCATGCTGCGTCGTCCCATGCTGAACGTCGCCGAGGCCTGTTCCCTGGGAGGGAGCTGTTCATCCTTTGGGGCCACGGTGCTGACCGTCGCTCCTGGCGCCTTCATGGATGGAAAAAGCCTGATCGAATCCAGACTGCGCAAGGAACACGGCTTGACCGTGATCGCGGTGCAGCGCGACCATGAAACCCTGCTCAACCCCGAACCCACCCTGGTCATGCGGGCCGGGGACCGGGTGCACGTGTTTGGCGCCCAGGAGGTGATTTCGGCCAAGGCGGAGTTGTTTGTTGGGGGCGAGGAAGTGCTACCCATGCGCGGCTAGTCCTGCTATGTCCTCCGGAAAGCGGACTGGTCGCGGCCGCGATGGGGCGCGTCGGGAAACGGTTCCGCGAAGCCGATGGAGGTTAAGATGCCGGATTGCGAATGTCTGAACGGGTGCCCGTTTTTCAACGACAAAATGCGCGATGACTCGGGGCTGGGGTCGATCCTGAAGAAACGCTACTGCCTGGGCGACAACACCAAATGCGCCCGGTACATGGTTTTCAAAAAACTGGGCAAGGCCGCCGTGCCACAGACCCTGTATCCAAACATGGTCGACAAGGCGAACGAGATCATCGCCAAGGGTTGATCCTGGTTCCCGGGGGCGCGCGACAAAGCGAAGTTCACGCATGCTTATGCCAATAAAGACATAAGTGCCCGAGTTGACGTAAATTAATTTTTTCGGCTAGGCAGTGGCATAACCCCTGGGCATCGGTTCCCTGGCCTTCGTGTCCGGGGTTTTTCGTGGGGTCACTATTTTCGACGCCCCGCCGTCAAGACCAGCGTGAAAGACAGCGTCTCCCGCATGACCCGCCGCACCGGCGAGAACTTGGGGGCGTGCCTCCTTTTTCAACCGATCCGATCTGATCCGGTCCGGGACCGGGCAAGGAACCTCCCATGCACTGCATTATTTCCATGGACGACACGGACAATCTGGAAACTCGCGGCACCGGCTGGCTGGTGGAAGACGCCTGTACGCGGATGCGCGCCATGGACTGGGGCGATTTTTCCATGATTTCCCGGCACCAGCTCTATGTCCATCCGGATATCCCCTACACCTCGCACAACAGTTCCATGGTTTTCGCGGCCGATCTGCGCGTGGACCGGGAGGAGGTTGTCGCCTTTTTGGGCGACTTTTTGCGGGCGGAAAGCGCTCCCGGCTCCGATCCGGGGCTATGCGTGACCGGCACCCTGGACGCCGCCGCTCGGAAGCGTCTCGTCGATTTTGGACGCAGCGCCAAGAACACGGTGCTGACCAAGGATCAGGCCCATGATCTGGCTGCTGCCCTCGGGATTCATCTTTCGGAGCACGGAGGCACGGGTGGTGGCGTCATCGGCGCCCTGGCCGGCGTGGGCCTGCGGTTGTGGGGAGAGGATGGCCGGTACCGGGGCTGGTTCCATTACGCCAGGGAAGGCACGGAGATGACGGTTGGCGAGCTTTGCCGGCACGAGGCCGTGGACGAGGTCCGGACATCCGGGGGCGCGGTGGTGGAGGCTGGCTGGCGGGTTGTGCTCGGTGATCGCGTCAAGACCGTGCGTCAGGGCGGGAAGTCCGTGCTGCTGGTCCACCCGGCCCAAAACGGGACGCACCGCATGCTGACCAAGAACGAGTTGAAAAAATACTGATCCCATTTCCCGCTCAAAACGCGATGCATTCCCGGGCGAGAGGGGGCGTGCGCGCGGGAGTGGCCGGGATTCCGCCGACGCGCTGCTGTCGCGGACCACGCCGCGGCCGTCCATGAAGACGGATGCGGGCCACTCTTCCAAGCGTGGTTGGCAGGCCATGACGTAGCGCCGCGACAAGGTCGTTCCGAGTTTTGGTCGCCTTGCGTCGAGGCGGGCGTGCTTGGGGCTGGCCGGTGCCTGACCATGTGTAGCGGTCGTCTCGAAAGGGAGCCCTTGGGCTCCCTTTCTCGTTGTGTGGCGGCGCTATCGTTCCAGGGCCTGGAACTGGCGCATGAAGGCGCGGTCGATGTAGTCCTTGAGCCAGAACGCCAGTTTGTTCCGGAACAAGAGTGGCCCCTTGCGGAAAATGGCCGTGTCATCGCCCATGTTGAACAAAAGCAGGTAGTCGCCACCGGGATTGAATTTCGTCTGGCGGGTTCCGTTCAGGCTGGCCCGGACATTGCGCAGCAGGACGGGGTTTTGGCGCACGGCATGGACGCCAACCTTGTCCAGGGGCTGGGGCGCGAAATGGATACAGTCGCCGCCGCCGAGGATTTCCGGATGATCCACGCTTTGTAGCCGCTCGTTGACCAGAAGGCCGCCCGCCGACCCCACGGACAGGCCGGATTCCTCGAAAATCCGCGAGGGCCGCACGCCCGTGGCCAAAAACGTCAGGTCCGGTCTGAATTCCTCGCCGCCGACGCGGATGACGCCGTCGCGGATTTCCTCGACATAACCGCTTTCCCTGACCTCGATGTCCTGATCTTCAAGGGAATCCAAAGCCATCTCGCGGATACGTCGTGGCAGATGGCCCATCAGCCGGCGGCCCGCGAAAAGAGTGATTTCCGGGGTGTTGCGACCGCGCAGGTTGGCCAGTCGACGGGTGTTGCCCGCGATTTCCAGGGCGGCCGGTCCGCCACCGATGACGGCGATTTTCGGCCGGCCATGGCTGGCGCAGAGCTCGATGACCCGGCGCTGGGCTTGCTGGAGACGTTCGATGGGCTTGACCGTGAAAATATCACCCGTGTCACCGTGGATATTGTCGAAGGGAATGAAGCTGCCGGTGTTGCAGGACAGAACGTCGTACTCCACGCCGCGCCCCGATTGGAGGATCACGGCGCGGTTGGCGGCGTCGATGCGGACGACCTTGTCGCGGATAAAGGTTCCGCCCTGGCGTTCGACCACGAACCGGGTGGCGAAGCGGATGTCGGCGGGGGAGTAGGACAGCCCGAGCATCCCTGGGCCCATTCCGGAATAATAATGAAAGTCGGAAGGTTGGATGACCGTGACGGCGTGTCCGTCCCGGACCAGCCCCCGGATTTGGGCGAGGATCATCATGTGCGCATGGCCACCGCCGGCCAAGACCAATCGTTTTCCCATGGTGTGCTCCTTGCGGGTGGATTTTTTTCGATGGAGCCGACGTTTAAGCACAACCCGAGACCAAGCGCAAACCCTCAGGAGATTCGCGCCTGTTCGAGAAGATCCGGCCAAAGACCATCAAGCGTGGCCAACAATTCGTTTGATCCTGGAGTGTTGTTGGAGATGACCACCGCGCCCAGGTGGGTCCGGGCCAGGTGGATCAGGCCTTGGGCCACGCTTTCGCTGAAATCGGGGTGCGCGGCCATGTATCTGTCGAAATGGTCGGCCCGGTTCTGGGCCGTGCGTTCCTGGATGCGCCGGTTTCGAATTTCCGCATCCGTGTCCAGGACCACGGTCCGCAGATCGACCGAGGCGCGCAGGGCCGCCAGGGCGCGGGCCACGGATCGGGGAACAGTTCTGGTCGGGTCGTGGCCCAGATCGAAGGCCATGAGGCGCAGTGGCGTGTGGCTGACCATCAGGATATCGGCGCCGCGCATGGCCTGGAACATGAGCCGGTCGACATGGATGGACCATGCCAGCCCCGAGTTGAGCACCAAGCGCAGGAGTGGATACAGGAACAGAAAGAGGCGCTCCAGAACAAGACGGACGGAATGCTTGTCCTCGGACGACGGGCGGTCGCAGGCCCGCGAGCTGAACCAGCCCCGCCGTTTTTCCAGGTTCAGGCCGTGTCTGGCCAGATGGGACCGAAATGTTTCGGCGACGAAGTCCTTGCCCGAGGCATCGGTACCCAGAATCAGCACCACCAGGGGCTTGCGTGGTTCGGGCGTCGCGTTCACGAGGGGTGCCTTGGGGTGAACCAGGCATCGAACAGGCGGCGGGCGATGGTGTCGGTGGGCGGTAGAACCAGCACGCCCTGGTCCAGCAGGTCGGGGATTTCGGCGCGCGAAAACCAGCGCGCGTCCTCCAGCTCCTGGTCGGCCAGGCGGATGTCCGTGGTTTTGGCCGTGGCGTGAAATCCGAGCATGATGGAACCGGAAAAGGGCCAGGGCTGGGACGAATGGTAACGGATGTCGCCAAGCCGGATACCTGTTTCCTCCCAGGTTTCGCGGCACACGGCGTCCTCGACGCTTTCGCCGGGTTCCACGTAGCCGGCGATGGCCGAATACATCCTGGGCCGCCACGAGGTCTGGCGTCCGAGCAGGCAGCTGTCGTCGCGGTGAACAAGGACGATCATGGCCGGATCGACCCGGGGGAAATGGTGCTTGCCGCAATCCGGGTTGGAGCAGACGCGGGCCAGGGTCAGGGGGTTGCCCTGGGTGGGATGGCCGCAGGCGCTGCAAAAACGGGCGGCGTTTGTCCAGCCCACGGCGGAACGGGCGAAGCCGAGTAACGCGGCCTGTTCCGGAGGCAGGATGGCGGTGTGCTGACGCAGCTTTTCAAACACGCCCAGGCCGTCGACGCAGTTGCCGGCCGTGGTGGACAGCCGGGAATAATCCAGGGCGAAATACTGGGCATGATCGTCGGCACCCAGGAGAAGGGCGGATTCGCGCAGGTCCGCGCAACGGGCCACGTCGCGGTGACCAAGCAGAAGCGGCACGCCAGACCCGGGATCGAACAGGATTTCGTCATGACGGACCACGACGAACGTCGCCGAGGGCGCGGCCAGATGCACGAACGGATCGTCGTGCCCCTGGTGGACAAAGGGTTTGCGGTCGAGGTGCAGGCCCGCGAACGTGTTGCGGGCGGATCGGGTGTAGTGGTCCATGGCGACTCCTGGGCGAACCGGACGGGTATCCGCGCAGTTGCCACGTCCACCCCGAAGGTTGCAAGGCCGTGTCAGGCCGGGCGCGGGTGGAAGACTTCGACCTTGGCCGGGGGCAGGTTGAGAAAGATGGTTTGGGATCGGATCGGTTCAAAAGCGGCGGCCAATGGACTCGCGCCGCCGCCAATGCGGTAGGTGAACTGGATCAGGGTGCCGTGGCGGTTCAGGAGCAGGCCGATTTGGCCGATGATGCGCGCGACCAGGGGCGCGGGCAGGGACAGCAGCGGCAGGCTGGAGACGATGCAGTGCACGTGGGGGCGGGTCTCGGGCAGGAGGCGGGACAGCTGGGCCGCGTCTCCCTGAATGACCGTGACTCGGGGAAAGCGTTCCGCGAGCAACCGGGCGAGCACT
Organism: Deltaproteobacteria bacterium; assembly: GCA_009930495.1. Taxonomy (NCBI): domain Bacteria; kingdom Pseudomonadati; phylum Myxococcota; class Myxococcia; species Deltaproteobacteria bacterium. The sequence goes on along the minus strand of RZYB01000024.1, from coordinate 4,091 downwards.
GGATTGTTTTCGATGACGCGGAGTTGGGACGCGGGCACGCCCCGGCACAGCAGGGCTTTGGTCACCGATCCCGTGCCACCTCCCAGTTCGAGCACCAGCCCCTTGGACGGCAGGGGTACCTGGGCGGCCATGACCGTGGCCAGCGATTTGGAACTGGGGCTGCACGCGCCCATGGCGCGGGGATCGCGGAGCAGGGCCTGCATGAAGGCCAGACCGGGTTGCAGGGGCCGGGACAGGTGCGCCAGCCCATGGGGATGGAGGTTTGTCCTGGCCATTATTTTTTTGGCGTGCGTCCCGAGTTGGAGCAACGCGCCGGTTTGGAGCTTCATGTTTGACCTGCCGTGAGGGGCCGCTTGGGGAAATCGCGCCTGGTCGTTCCACGATTGGAGCGCCATGGTGCCGTTTGTCTGCCAGGAAGAGGCCATTATATCTTCGCCCTGGCCTTGTCCATTGCCGAAACAGCACAAAAATACTTTATTTTTTGGGGTGTTATCCGGGCGTGGCGCCCGGTGCGCGGCGCGTGGCGAAGCGGCGGCAATACCCGCAGGACTGGCACAGGGATTCCACCAGACGACCATGCTGAAACCCGTCGCGCATGGCCCTGGCCCTGGCGCCGTTCAAAATGTCCATCAGATCATCGTGGCGGATATTGCCCAGGGCCAGACGGCCTTCGGCATCAAGGCAGCAGGGGCAAACCGTGCCGTCGACCAGGATGGCGCACTGGCTGGACAGGGCGTGGCAAAATCCGACCCGGCGGACCGGGGCCGTTCCGGGCCAGTCGAAAAGGGTGTCCAGATGCAGATACAGGCGCCCCGCGAGACGCCGGCTCTTGCGTCCGGGCGGAGGCGGGGTGACGGCCATGCCCAGGGTGGCAGCGACGCGGTCGAGTAGTCGTTTGGTGTGTTCGGTTTCCTGGTAACGCTGGCTGTCTTGGTTCCAAAGTCGCAGGTTGATGTACAGATCGGGGCGTTGATCCAGCGCCAGACGGACAAAGGCCAGGACCTCGTCCAGGGCCTTGGCGTCGAAATGGGCGCCCCGCGGCAGGGCCTGGAGGGAAAAATTGACCTGCCGGACCATGGGCCCGAGCAGGGCCCGGCCGGCCGCCGTGTCGATCAGGGTGCCGTTGGTGGTCACGTTGGCCCTCAGACCGGTCTGGGCACAGAGATCGAGCAGGCGCGGCAATTCCGGGTGGGTCAGTGGTTCACCGAGCACATGCAGGCTGATCTGGTCGGTCAGGGGGCGGACCTGGCTCAGGACGTGGTGGAAAAAATCGGGTGCCATGCGCGCGGCCGGCCGGGTCGTTCCCGGACAAAAGGCGCAGTTCAGGTTGCAGATGGTCGTGATTTCCACGAACACGCGCTCGAAACGCATTGGAGGGGCGACATCGGACATGGCTTCAGACCACCGGCAGGGTGCCGGTCCGGCCCAGGGCCAGGGAGAAATGGAATTCGGTGCCGAATTTTTCCTGGGTGGACACGCACATGCCACCGCCCATGAGCATGATGAGGCGGCGGACCAGGGCCAAGCCGATGCCGGAGCCCGAGTAGCGGCGGCTCAGGCTCATGTCCGCCTGGGAAAAGGACTCGAAGATGAGCTCCATTTTTTCGTCCGCGATGCCCGGACCCGTGTCCGCGACCATGAAATGCACCTGTTCGCACCCTGGCCTGGTTTGGTGGGGCAGGCGGGTCATGGTGATTTCGATCGAACCATGGTGGGTGTATTTGATGGCGTTGCCAACGAGGTTGAAGAGCACTTGGCGGATGCGCTTCAGATCGCCGATCAGCGGATCGGCCAGGGTCGGGTCCACCCAGCAGGTCAGTTCCAGGCCCTTGCGCCGGGCTTCCTCCCTGAAGGCGTTCAGGACCGAGTCCACGCACAGGACCGGGGCAAAGGGCGATACCGAGATGGTCATGGTTTCCGTTTCCAGGTCGGCCAGGTCGAGGATATCGCTCAGGATGGTCAGCAGGGCCTTGCTGCCCTGCAGGGACGTGTCGATCATGGCCGCCATGGGGCCCTGGGCGCCCAGGGTTTGCATGATTTGCAGGGCGGTCATGATGCCGTTCAGCGGAGTGCGGATTTCGTGGCTCATGATATTCAGGAATTCGGTCTTGACCCGGCTGGCGGCTTCGGCTTCGTCCTTGGCCAGGATCAGGTCCGCCTCGGCCCGTTTCTGGCTGGTGATGTCCGCGAAGGATTCAACCAGGACCGGCTTGCCATTGATTTCCGTGCGGATGACGGCCTTGAGAACCTGGATGGAACTGCCCGTGGCGGTGGTCAGGGTTTCCTCGGTGTATGTCTGGGGAACCAGCTGGTCGGGATAGGGACAGGACTGGGTATGCGCGTCACAAATGAAGTCCGTGCAGCGGGAGCCGAGCAGTTCGATCGCGGACCGTCCGGTCATGTCCAGCAGCTTCGGATTAACATAGGACAGGCGCAGATCCTCGGTGGAAACCACGGCAATGCCAACCTGCAGGCTGTCCAGAATCTGGCGCAGCCGCGCCTCGCTGCCGCGCATGTTTTCCTCGGCCTGGAGCCGTTCGGTCAGATCGAACAGCAGAATGAAGGCCCGGCCGTCACCGAGAATCTTGGTGTGCAGGGCAAAGGTCTTGAGCGTGCCGTCCTTGCAGGACACCCGTGTTTCGACGCCGTCTTCGATGGTCGGGGCGAAGCGCGCGCTCCAGGCCCGTAAAAATTGTTTTTTGGATTTCCGGTCCGGCAGGCAGGTCCGAACCCAGGCGGTGCGCGTCGGCACGTCGTCCGTGGTGTATCCCGTGAGCCGGGTGAAGGCCGGATTGACCCGATTGATACAGTGGTCCTGCTGGACCAGGACCAGTCCCACGGGCAGTTTGGCGAGGATATCCTGGAGCAGCCGGTGGTGGGTGTCCACGTCTTCCTTGGAGGCGCGCAGGGCTTTGATGTGCGCGCGGTAAAAGCCACGGATCAGGAGGGCGGCCGGAGCCAGGAAGGCCAGAAAGCCCGCGGCCGTGGCCACGCTGGCCAGGAGGTATTTTTCGTGAATGGCCGAGAGCTGGCTGATTTCGATGTCCGCGCAGGCCAGATAGGGATTGCCGCCGGGACTGGTTTCATAGGCGCAGTAGCTGCGGAAGTGCCCCCATTCGTCGGTGTAGTTCAGGAAGACATCTTTTTTCGCGGCCAAGGCGTCGCGAAACGCGGTCGGAACGTCCTCGTACGGGTAGAAATACCACACCTTGCGTTCCTCGGCCTCCTCCGGGGTGACCGTGGGCGCGGAAAAATGGATTCCATCCCCGTGGCGGACCAGGGTGTAGGCATAGATAAAGCCGTTGGTCGCGGCGAATGCGTTGACCTTGGCCCGGTTGCGCATTTCCTCGTCGAAGTCGATGGCTTGGGCTGTCGTGGCCCGGTCGTGGAAGTCATTGGCCAGAAGATATTTGAGACTGGTGGCGCCAAGGCGGAGCCGGGCGTCGATATGCGCGAAAGCCTGTCGTTCTTCGTGCTGGATCCAGAGGTAGCCCAGGACTGCGACAAAAATGACGTACATGCCCAGCAGGGCAAGGGCTTTGCGAAAAAATGACGTATTTGGGGACGGCTGCATGATGGTTCCATCCGGGGCATCGGGATGTTGGGTGTGGCTGCGGTCGTTGCCGGAAATGCCAGGCTTGGATTTGTCCAGCGGCCGTGTTCCGGTCGCGCGCGATGGTGCCCCGTGTCGGATAGGCATATCCAAAGCGCGGACGCCAAGCAACGACGGCAAGCACGCCCACGTCGCCCCCCTGACCGGCCGACCGGGCCATCGGCCCGGCGCGCTAATGACACCGCGCGCCAACAAAGATGGATAATCCCTGTTTTTTTGTTTGACAAACAATGCCTGCCCACATAAACAGGCACCTCTTCACGCGGGCCACTAGCTCAATTGGTAGAGCATCTGACTCTTAATCAGCAGGTTCAAGGTTCGATTCCTTGGTGGCCCACCAGAAATTTCAGGGAGTTACTGATAAAATCAGGAACTCCCTTTCTTTATGCCGCGCCTTGTCCCCATCAGTCCTCCGTTTCCTCCGACGTGCCGCGTTTTTCCTTTCTTGACCTGTCCGCTCGCCATTCGTAGACCCTTG
>RZYB01000023.1 GCA_009930495.1 Deltaproteobacteria bacterium | reverse complement strand
TTGTCTGTTGTTCCACAGAAATATGCGTTCATTTTGGGCATCGTCAAGGCAAAAAAGTTAGATCTGATAAATTTTATTTTTTTCTGTGAAGAATTCGAAGGCGTTCTTGGGCCGAAATCATCCCGTGCCGGGTTGAATCCATCCCAGAACGGGCTTTCCCAGACTGAGCAGTCCCATCAACAAGAGCATGTAACAGACCGCCTTGCGGTAGGTTTCGGCGGACATGCCGCCGTACCAGCGGGTGCCCAGCCAGACGCCAATGACCAGAGCCGGTGCCGACGCGAGGAAAAAGCGCAGGACCCGAGGGCTATGGAGGCCGGACAGGAAATGCGCGGCCACGATGCCCACCCCGCTGATCAGGAAAAAGGCGAGCAGGGTGGCCTTGATCTCGCCTTTGGACCAGGGCTGGAGCGATGCGTAGGCGACCACGGGCGGGCCACCCGCGCCAATGGCGCCATTGAGCCAGCCGGAAAAAAATCCGGCGGCCAGGCAGCTCCACGTGCCCAGGGGACGGATTCGGCCCTTGCTGCGCAAGGAAAAGATGGAAAAAGCCAGGGTCAAGGCGCCGAGCACGGCGCTTAGCGTCAATGGGGAAATGGTGCGCAGGGCGTGGATGCCCAGAATCAGCCCTGGCAAGGAGGCGATGGTGAATAGACCGGCCGGTTTCCAGAGGACGTTGCGCCGCAGTTCCGGGAGCATCTGCAGGTTCATGGCCATGGCGACCAGGCAAATGAGGGGGACTGCCTCGGTCATGGGCAGGATCAGGGCCAGCAGGGGCAGGGCCACCAGGACAGATCCAAACCCGGTCAGGCCTTGGACGATGCCGGCGAGGCAGACGATCATAAGGACAAGGGTCAGGGTCATACCAATCCCCGGTTGAGAAGATTCTCCTGATGAGCGCGGGCATAGAATGCCGTCACCGCGGGCATGGCCATTGGGTGCCCCAGGCGTAGGCCGTCGAGATAGACCACGGTCCGGTCCAGCAGTTCCACGCCGCCCACGGGCCCATGGCTGGGAATAACGCGCAGTCCTGGCTGGTCGCGCCAGGAGTTCAGACCATCGATCCAGCGGTCCAGATCGCATGTCGCCGGCACGCAGGGGCAGGGCCACTCCACCGTGTCTCCGGCCAGGAGCAGATTTGCTTCCGGCAGGAAGGCCACGAGGCTGTCCTTGGTATGGCCGGGCAGATGATGGAGCTGGACGGTCAGTCCGCCCAGATCCACGTCCAATTCGTTCTCGAAGGTCAAAACCGGCGGCACGAGTCTGACCTCGTCCCATTTGCCGGGCTGGTCGCGCTGGAATTCGGCCAGGGTGCGGGGGACATCCGTTTCAAAGCGCAGGCGGCAGTGGCGGTGGGCAATGACGGGGATGGCCGCGTCAAAGGCGGCCGTGCCCCAGATGTGATCCCAATCGGCATGGCTGTAGGCGATGAAGGTCGGACACTCGGCCTGGATTTCGCGTAGTCCGGCCATGTCGCGCGGATGGGTCAGGGTGTCCCAGATCAGGCAGGACCGCGTTCCCCGGATCAGGGCGGCCCGGACCGAGAACTCGTCGAGGGTGATTTCGTGCAGATGAATCGGCATGGTTGGGCTGTACGGATATTTGGGCGCGTCGTGAAGGGGAAACTGTTGCTTGCGTCTAGGAATGTTTCACACGATATGGGCCTTGTTTGGCAACGCATGGTCGGTCTTTGTTTGAGTCTTGAGCACTGTATCATCACCATAAAGAAACATTGCGTCTGGCGATGGGCGTGGCTTATGGATCAAAAAAAGTGGTGATGCGGCCGGAATCATGGCTGCTGGAGGGCGCGGAACCATTTCCTTGCCGGGTGGACCCGGCGCTGCTATGCGGAAGCCAACGATTGATCAATCCATTATGCGTGCCGGCCATGGGGGCCGTCATGCACGGATCCATGCTTGGAATGATCAATCGTTTTTTTTATGTCCGTTGGTTGGCGCCAAGGTGCCCGTTGGTGTTTTGTCCAGGTTCTGTCCGCGCGAGTTCCAAGGCCGCGCGGGCGAAGTTCAGGGCCTTGTCCTCGGGCAGGGGGCGGGCGAAGTGGTATCCTTGGTACAGGTCGCAGCCCATGGCCTGGAGATGGGCCAGGTGGGCCGGTGTTTCCACGCCCTCGGCGATGACGCCCATGCCCAAGGTGTGCCCGAGTTGGCGGATGGCCTGGACGATGGCCAGGCTTTCGGCGCTGTCCAGAATGTGGCTGACGAAGCTCCGGCTGATTTTCAGATAGTTGAGAGCCAGGCTCTGGATATAGGCCAGGGAGGAATACCCCGTTCCGAAGTCGTCCACGGACAGGGTGATGCCCAACTGCCGGAGCTTGCCCAGGGTTTCCATGGGCTGGGCCAGGTGCTTCATGAGCGCGGTCTCGGTCAGTTCCAACTTGAGGTGCCCAGTGGCGACGCCTGTCTGACGGATGGTATTTTCAACCTTGGCCGCGAAATTCGTCTGTCCCAGCTGGCGGCCGGAAATGTTCACGGACATGACCAGCTCGGCGTTCAGTTCACGGTTCAGGCGCGTGATGGCTGCGCACGCTTCCTGAAGGATCCATTCTCCCAGGGGATGGATAATGCCCACTTCCTCGGCCACGGGGATGAACTTGTCTGGCGCCACCCGGCCGCGTACCGGATGCTGCCAGCGAACAAGGGCCTCGAATCCAAAAATGCGGTTGTCGCCGTGCATGATGGGTTGATATTCCAGAAAGAATTCACGCAAACCCAATGCCTGACGCAGATCGTTTTCCATGTTCAGCAGATCCACGGCCCGATTCATGAGGCGTTTGGTGAAGACCTTGAAGCAATTGCGCCCACTTTCCTTGGCCCAGTGCATGGCGATGTTGCCGCGCTGGATGATCTGCTCCGCGTTGTTATCCCCGCTTTCCCCAAGATAGAGCCCCAGACTGGCCGAGAGCTGGTATTCCCGGTCCTCGATGAGGAACGGCTGCTTGATGGCCTCGTGCAGGCGGCGGGAGATGGCGATGGCGTTGCCGGCAGATTCCAACCCGTCGAGGATGATCAGGAACTCGTCGCCGCCATACCGGCAAACCGTGTCCGTTTCGCGGACGGCGACCTGGAGCCGCCCGGCGATGAGACGCAGCAGCTCGTCGCCCACGGCGTGCCCCTGGCTGTCATTGATGACCTTGAAGCGGTCCATGTCCACGAAAAGAAGGGCAAAGGCGTGTTCGGGATTTCGGCGCTGTCTGGCCAGGGCCTGCTCCAGGCGGTCCTGGCACAAGGCGCGGTTGCCCAAGGATGTCAGAGGATCGTGCAGGGCCATGTGTCGGAGTTGTTCCTCCATGGCCTTGCGCTGGCTGATATCCAAAACGGTCAGAATCCATTCCCCACCCGACGGGGCGAAGCGAAGCAGAACCTGAACCTTGCCACCGTCCCGCCGTTTCCATTCGGTTTCCAGGGAGGATGCCGATTCCAGATTGATGACGGCCCTGGTCGTTGGCGTGGTGGTCATGGCGGATTTGAGATCCTGGTACTGCTCCTCGCTGGCCATGAGCTGGGCCAGGGGCAGGCCGTCCAGATCACTCATGGGGTACCCGGTCAGGAGCAGGAGGTGGATGTTTGGCCGGCGCAGACAGAAGTCCTGGCAGATGGCGATACCGATGGGCGCTGTGTTGAACAGGTTCTCCAGCTCGGTCTGTTTTTCGGCCAGGGCCTTTTGCGCCAGGGCGCGTTCCGTGACTTCCTGCTGAAGGTTGGCGTTGGCCAGACGCAGATGCATGGAGCGTTCCTGGACCATTTTTTCCAGGTTGTATTGGTGCTCCAAGAGAACCCGTCGCGAGTCCTGGAGCTCTCGGGCGCTCTGGGTCAGGGCCCGTCCCAGATCCCCGATTTCGTCCGTCCCCAGATTGTCGAGGGCGATGGTGAAGTTTTCGCCGCGCAGGGCGTGGGCCGCTTCGAACAGGCGTTCGAGGCGGCTGCTTAAATGGCGGCTGAAGAGAAAACCCAAGGCCGCCAGGGCGCATAGCGTCAATCCCAGAATCGCGTAGAGGCTGTGGTGCATGTCGGACAGCGTGGCGTACAGCACGGACTGGGGACGGATCAGAACCACGGACCAGGGATGCCCGGGGAGGGGGTGCACGGCCGCGGTCTGTTTGGTGCCGCCCACGACAAGATCCAGAATGGCGGTGGCCCGGGTCTGGACCATGTGGTTGATTTCGGCGATGGGAAATTCGGCCAGGATTTGCTCCGGCCCCGAGGTGGCCACGACATAGCCGCGATGATCGATGACCAGGGCCTGCCCCTGGCGGTTGAAGACACTGTTCATGACGGCCTGGAACGGGGCAAGGTCCAACTGGGCCAGGAGCACGCCGGTGACCGCCTCGGAACGGGACCGGATGGGCTGGGCCATGGTCATGATGACGCCCAGCGGATACAGGCTGGCGTGAATGTCGGATATGACCTTTTGACCCTGGAGCGCCTTGAGAAACCAGGTGTTTTGCTTCCATTCCCCCCGAAAACTGTATTTAGCCGAGGCCCGGACCTGCCCGGTGGGTTCCAGCACGTAAATATCCTGGAGGAGGGGGTGTAGGTTCAGGGTGTCGCGCAGGGCGTCGCGCAGTTCTTCCATGTCGGCGTTTTGACGCAGGGCCGGGAGCCGTTTCAGAAAATCGAGGCTGCTCTGGCCGTCGTGGAGAACGCGGTCCACCTCCTTGGCCACCTGGCTGGCCAGGGCGCGCAAGGGGGCGCGGCTGATTTCGCGCACCGAGTCGCGCAGAAACAGGAGGAAAAAGGCCACGATCATGACCACGGGCAGGACGCCGACGGCAAGCAGGGCCAGATTGATGCGACGGGCCAGGCGCATGGGTTATTTCCTGTTCAAGATGGACCAGAGTTCGGCTATCCGGGCCTCGATGGTGTCTTCCGCGCGAAAGGGCGGATAGTATTCACACCGGGCCAGGACATCCTGGGGTGGATAGATGTCCGGATTGCCCAGGACATCCTTGGGCTGCAATTTCCTGGCCGCCAGGTTCGGCGTCGGGGCGTGGAGCTCGGTGGACAGCTTGGCCATGACCTCGGGACGTTGCAGATAGTCGACGAAGGCCATGGCCAGATTCTTGTGGCGGCTGGCGCGGGGGATCACGAGTTTGTCGGTCCAGAGCATGCCGCCTTCCCGAGGCACGAAGTAGCGCAGGTCCGGGTTTGCTTCCCGGGCCAGGAGGGCGTCCCCGCTGTAGATCTGGGCGGCCCAGAGCTCGCCTTCGATCAAGAGGTCGACAATTTCCTGCACGGGCAGATAGCCGCGCAAAAGAGGCCGCTGCGCCAAAAGGGCGCGGCGCACGGCCTGGAATTCGGCCTCGGTGCGGGGCAGGATGCCAAATCCCAACATCTTGCTGGCGGCCGGGACGATTTCCTGGCCGTTGGGAAGCATGGCGATGCGTCCCGAAAGCGTTTCATCCCAGAGCACGTTCCAGGAATCGGCTTGGGGAACGTGTTTGGTGTTGACAACGATGCCCGTGGTTCCCGCCAGATATGGCACGTCATGCACGGGTCCGCCCGTGCCAGTCCGCGCCTGGGCCTCGACATGGACGGCGTTGGGGATCTTGGTCGGGTCCAGGGGGGCGAGGAGCTGGGCCATGGCCAGTTCCTCGGCCAGGGTGTTGCTGACCACGAGAATGTCGCCCTGAAATTCACTGGACTGGATCGCGCCCATCAGGACTTCCTCGTCCTCGAATATCCGGAGCTCGACGCGATGGCCGGTTTCCCGTTCAAAGCCGGTCAGGGCTTCCTGGGTGACGTAGGCGGGCCAGTTCCAGAAGACGAGGGTCGCGGGCTTGGGTTTGGACGCGGAGTCGGGCCCATCCGGCCCGCAGGCCGGCAGCAGGAGGGCAAGGAGAGCAAGGAGGAGGCGGGCTATCGGGCGCATGCGGTCTCCCGTGGGTTGGATTTTGGGCAATAGTAGCTGGTCGTGGCGAAGAAAACAAATGCCGCGAGGCCATGCGTGTTCCAAGCGCGCCGCGAACGTGCAAGAGTTCCGGACGCAGTGGCGCTCCCGAGGCTCCTTGGCGCATGCCGTGGGCGCGAATGCTTCCAGGGGTGGACATGTCCCAAAAAAACGGGGTCAGGCCAGAGGGGTGACGCAGGTATCCGGGGTGCACTGCTCCGTGACGACACGGTTTCGGCCGGCTTGCTTGGCCCGGTAGAGGGCTTGGTCGGCGGCCTGGATCAGGTCCACGGGGTCGCAACCCGGCGCCGGGATGACCGCGCTCACTCCGAGACTGATGGTGACCACGGGGGCGATGGGCGAGGCCGCATGGTCGATGGCCAGATTTTGAACCGTGGCCCGCATGGTTTCGGCGATGTGCTTGGCTCCTTCCAGGGCCGTTCCGGGCAGGATGGCCGCGAATTCCTCGCCACCATAACGGGCCGCGAGATCGGCGGGCCGTTTGAGCAGGCCTGCCAGGGCGCCGGCCACGAGCTTCAGGCAGCGATCGCCATCGATATGCCCGTAGTGGTCGTTGAAGCGTTTGAAATAGTCCACGTCCAGGAGAACCAGGGACAGGGGGCGCTGCTCGCGGGACAGGCGGTTCCATTCATGGGACAGGGTTTCGTCGAACTGGCGGCGGTTGGGAATGCCGGTCAATCCATCGAGCGAGGAAAGGAGCTGCAGTTGCCGGTTTTTTTCCTCCAGTTCGGCCTGGAGGGCTTCCAGTTCCAGGATCTTGGCGCCCAGTTCTCGGGTTTTGGCCAGCAGGGCCTGCCGCTGGCGGTGGATTTCCAGAAAGATATAGACCTTGCTCAGGAGACGCTGCGGGTCCAGGGGTTTGAACAGATAGTCCACGGCTCCGGAGTCGTAGCCCCGGAACAGGTTGCTGGGATCGGTGTGGTTGGCGGTGACGAAAATGATCGGAATGTGCTTGGTGCGGGTATTGCCACGCATGAGCTCGGCGGTCTCGAATCCGTCCATTTCCGGCATGTGCACATCCATCAGGGTCAGGGCGAAGTCATGGTCGAGCAAGAGGCTCAGGGCTTCCTGGCCGGACGTGGCTCGGATGATGTCCAGATCCGGGCTTTCCAGGATATTTTCCAGGGCGATCAGATTTTCTACCCGGTCGTCGACGATGAGGATTTCCTGGCGGTTGGTCATGGAATGTCTTTGAGCAAACGGTTGAGGTGGCGCGCGATGTCCTGGAGGCTCAGGACGTAATCCACGGGTGTCGCCGTCAGGGCGGCCTGGGGCATGGCCTGGGCCTTGGCCGTCGAGGGATCCTGGACCATGGCCACGCCACCGAGCTGCTTGATGCGGGCCAGACCTTTGGCTCCGTCCTGATTGGCTCCGGTCAGGACGACGCCGATCAGGTCGGCGCCAAAGGCGTCGGCCGCCGATTCGAACAGGACATCGATGGACGGTCGGGAAAAATTGACCCGTTCTCCGGCGCACAAGGACAGCGTTTCATTCGCCTCGACCAGGAGATGGTAGTTGGGCGGTGCCACGTAGACAACCCCGGCCATGAGGCTTTCCTTGTCCTCGGCTTCCTTGGCCCGGAGCCGGCAATGCTCGTCGAGATACGTGGGCAAGAAGGAATCGGAATCCGGGGACAGATGCTGGACGATGAGGATGGGCACGGGCAGGCCGGCTTCGAGGCCTCCCAGGACAATGCGCAGGGCTTCCATGCCTCCGGCCGAGGCGCCGATGACCACGGCCTTGAAGCGTTGGGTGGCGGTCATGATACGGCCGTCCTTTTTTTGCGATAGATTTTTTCTTTTTCCCGCACCGGTTCGAACAGGTCGGCGAGGGCGGAAAACTTGAGGCTTTCCTTGGAGCCCAGGCAGAGAAATCCGCCCGGTCCCAGGCTGTTGGCGAAAAGTTCGAGGACCCGGTCCTGCAGGGCCCGATCGAAGTAGATGAGCACGTTGCGGCAGACGATCATGTTCATTTCCCCGAACACGCCGTCGGTGACCAGATTGTGCTCGGAAAACAGAATCCGCGTCCGCAGGAAATCGGCCACCACCGCGTGTTTGTCCCGGGTCGTGTAGTAGTCGGCAAAGGAGTTCCCGCCGCCGGCTTTTTGATAGTTGGCCGTGTAGGTCTTGATGGCGTCCAGGGGGTAAACCCCTTGCCGGGCTTGTTCGAGAATGTCCCGATTGAAGTCCGTGGCGTAGATCTGGACCCGCTCCCGCAAGCCCGTCTCGTGCAGGAGGATGGCCAGGGAATAGACTTCCTGCCCGGCCGCGCATCCCGCGTGCCAGACGCGGAAAAACGGATAGGTGCCGATCAGGGGCAGCACGTCCTCGGCCAATGCCCGGTAAAAGGGCGGATCGCGGAACATTTCCGAGACATTGATGGACAGGTCGCGCAGGAAGGCCTGGAACATGTCCGGATCGTGGAGCACGGCGTGCTGGAGGTGGGAAATGGATTCCAGGCCGGACATGGTCAGACGGTAGTCCACCCGCCGTTTGAGATGGGCCAGGGAATAGTTGCGGAAGTCGTAGCCGTATTTCAGGAACACGGCTTCGAGCAACAGGCGCAACTCGATGCGTTCGGTTTCCGGATGGAGCGTGCTCATTTTCCGTACAACCAGACCTTGAGCAGGGACACGAGCTTGTCCGTGTCCACGGGTTTGGGCAGGTATTCGTTCGCGCCGGCCTCGATGCACTTGTTCTTGTCGCCCTTCATGGCCTTGGCCGTGAGGGCGATGATGGGCAGTTCCCGGTGCTTCGGATTCTTGCGGATCTCGCGCATGGCCTCGTACCCGTCCATGTTCGGCATCATGATGTCCATCAGAACCAGGTCGATGCGCGGATTTTCCGCCAGTTTGGCCAGACTTTCAAGACCATCGCGGGCGACCACGACATTGAGTCCCTTTTCCTCCAGCACGTTGGACAGGGCAAAGACGTTGCGCATGTCGTCGTCCACGAGAAGGATGGTCCGTCCGGCCAGGTTCGATTCGCCCGTGGCCTCCGCCGTGGACGGGCTGGCGCCGGTGGCCGTATGGTTTTCCTTGACCCGGTGCAGGAACAGGGTGGTTTCCTCCAGGAGCCGCTGCGGCGAGCGCACGCCCTTGACGATGATGCTCTCGGCGTACTTCTTGAGGCGCATTTCCTCTTCTTCCGAGAGCTCGCGTCCGGTGTGGACCACGATGGGCAGACGCGGCGGGTTGGTGCTGGTGCGCAGGGTGCGCAGGATGTCGAATCCGGACATGTCGGACAGGCCGAGATCCAGAATCATGCAGTCAAAGGACTGCTCGGCCAAAAGGTCCAGGGCTTCCCGGCCCGAGGACGCGGTGACGATGTCCACGTCTTCCGTGCCGATCAGGGTACGGATGGATTCGCGCTGGAGCTGGTCGTCGTCGACCACCAGCAGCCGCTTGAGCGGGCGGGAGACAAAAGCCTTGATGTGCTCGAAGGTTTCCTGGAGTTTTTCGACATCCACCGGCTTGGTCAGAAATCCGATGGCTCCCTGGCGCAGGGCGTCCATGCTGCTGTCCTCGGCCGAGATGAAATGGATGGGAATGGGGCGCGTGCGGGGTTCGCTCTTGAGTCGCTTCATCACCTCCCAGCCATTGATGCCGGGAAGTCCGATGTCCAGGATGATGGCGCAGGGATGATGGAAATCGGCGAAATGCAGACCGGTTTCCCCGTCGTTGGCCAGCAGGGCCTTGAACCCGGCCTCGCGGGCCTGATCGCGCAGAATACGGGCGAAATGCGGATCATCCTCGACGATCAGGATGACCTTGTCGTCTGGGTTCAGGGCATGGCGGTCGTCCTTGATTTCCACCAGCTCCGGAGCTTTTGGCGCCGGTGCCGGTGCCGGAGTCGTGGGCGGGGCGCTTTCGGGTTCGGCTTTTTTGGGTTCCACATGTCGTGGCGCTTGTTCGCCGGCGGCTTCGCTGGCGTGGACTTCCGGCAGGAACAGGGTGAAGGTCGAGCCTTCGCCCTCGGCGCTTTGGAGCTGGATTTCCCCGCCCAGGAGACGGGCCAATTCGCGTGAAATGGACAGGCCCAGGCCCGTGCCGCCGTATTTGCGGCTGGTGCCGCCATCGGCCTGGCGGAAGGCTTCGAAAATGGTGGCCTGTTTTTCCTTGGGAATGCCGATTCCCATGTCCCGGACGGCCAGGGCCACGGACGAGGCCGGGTCCAGACCGCTCGCCCCGAGGTTCGCGTCCGGAGCCGGGCGGGAGATGGTCAGGGTCACGCTGCCCTTGTCCGTGAACTTGAAGGCGTTGGAGAGCAGGTTGCGCAGGATCTGTTGGACGCGGTGGCCGTCCGTGCGCAGGCTGTCCGGCAGGTCCGGCGCCATGTCCACGATGAATTCCACGCCCTTGTCCACGGCCACGCCCTTGAAGACCCGCCGCAGGTCGGCGACCATGCCCGAGAATGGCATGTCCTCGAGATGCAGCTCGACCCGTCCGGCCTCGACCTTGGACAGATCCAGGATTTCATTGATCAGCTTGAGCAGGTCCGATCCCGAGGCATGGATGGCCTTGGCCGACTCGATCTGTTTCTCGCTCAGATTGCCATACTTGTTCTGCCCAAGAAGCTGGGACAGGATAAGAATGGAATTGAGGGGCGTGCGCAATTCGTGGCTCATGTTGGCCAGAAACTCGGATTTGTAGCGGCTGGCCGCCTCCAGTTCCTGGGCTTTGAGCTTGAGTTGTTCCTGAGCCCGCAGCAGTTCCTTGTTCTTTTTGCGGATGGCGTCTTTTTGTTCCTCCAGTTCCGTGGCCCGTTCGCCGAGCTTGTCGTTGGCGAATTGCAATTCATCCTGCTGCTCCTGCAGCCGGGATTCGGATTCCTTCAGGGCCTTGGTCTGTTCGGCCAGTTCCTCGTTGGTGACCTGCATCTCCTCCTGCTGGGCCTGGAGTTCGGCCTGGGATTCCTTGAGCATTTTGGTCTGTTCTTCCAATTCCTCGTTGGCCACGCGGAGCATTTCCTGCTGCTCCTGCGCCCGGCGCAGGAGTTCCGAGATCACTCCCCGGGACGAGGCCGCGTTGAAGAGGATGGCCGCGTTTTCCACGGTTTGCTCGACAAGCTGGCGTTGCAGCGGGGTGAACGGCGCTTCGCTGCCGATGAGGAAGGCGCCCACGGGCTTGGATTCAAACAGAAGCGGCGCGGCCAGGAAATGGGCCGGGACGTTTTCGTCGACGCCGAAATTGTAGCGTGGCGCGTCCTCGGTGACGCGGGCGAAGGTCAGGATCTGTCCTTCCAGCACGGCCTGTCCGACCAGCCCCTCGCCGGGGCGGACGCGGGTGAAGTGGCCGCTGCGGTTGGTGAAGGCGTAGGACGCGGTCAGGACGAGCTCGCCGTCCTGCTGCAGGTAGACCAGTCCAAGCTGGGCACCCAGATATTTGGTCAGGTAAGTGATGAACATGCGGGCCAGATCGCGGGGATCGTGTTCGCCGCGCATGGCGTCGTCCAGGCCGGCCTTGCCTTCCCGCAGCCAGTTCATTTCGCGCAGGTTGCGGGCCATGAGGTTCAGGGATTTGGCCAGCATGCCCAGTTCGTCATCCTGGCGCAGCTCCAGACGGGCTTGCAAGTCGCCGGCGGAGATGGCTTCGGCGAAGCGCACGCCCTGTTCCAGGGGGCGGCTGATGCGCCGGGCCAGCTGGTAGGCGCCGGGGGCGATCATGGCCACGAGCAGGGCGCCGGTGGCGGAGATGGCCAGCAAAAAGGTCAGGATGGGGCGCAGCACCTCGGCCTGGTTGATCTTGGAAACGAGCATCCATTTGACGCCGAGCACGTCGAGGGTGTTGTAGGCGACCAGAACCGAGGTGCCGGTGCTGTCGTCGTACGTGCCGTCGCCGCCGTCGAAGCCCGCTGTCCTGGCGTCGTGCCAGTAGGACGGGCTTTTTTCCAGCGTGTAGCCGATGACATAGCGCCCCTGGCCCAAGGTCTGAATGTCGCTGCGCAGTTCGAAACGGCTTTCGTTTTCGTGCCAGCGCAAGAGATAGGATTCGCCGGATTCGCCCAGGCCCTGACGGGAAGGCATGATCTGGTTGATGAATTCCGCCGAGAGGCGGACGGCGATGATGCCGGCCACGTATCCGGTCGCGTCGCGCAACGGATACCCGATGAAGGCCGCCTGCTGGCCGTTGCTCGGGGCGTAGGGCGTGAAATCCTCGAAGACGATGTCCCGGGTTTTGATGGCCTTGGTCCAGAGCCGGCCCAGGGCCGAGGAATGGAATTGGCCCGTGGCCAGACTCGTGCCCAATTCCTGCTCCGGGTGGGCCGCGTACATGACATGCCCCTGCCGCCGGCTCAGGACGTACAGGTTTTGGAAGCCATTGGCCTGGATGAAGCGTTGCAGCTGGGCATCGTGGCGATCGCGGATTTTCAGGTATTCCGGGGTGTCCACCAGATAGGCGCGGTGCTCGGACGCATCCGCGTCGTCCTGGAGCAGGAGCAATTCCTCCAAAAATTTCTGGGCGTCCTTGCTGTTGGCCAAGAGCTCCAGGTTTCCCACTCGTTCGTCCAGGGCGGAATGGAGTTTGTCCCGTTTGATGGCCTGGATGGTCCGGAGCTGGTCAAAGGCCTGGTCGAGCAGGGCGGTGGACGCCGAATAACTGCCGATCAGGGCGACGATGGCCAGGGGCGCGATGCCGGTCATGATGAACAGGAACAGAAGTTTGGGCTTCATCCGGATATTGTCGAAAAACGTGATGTTGTCGAAGATCATGGTGTGTCCTGGATGCCTGGGGATTTTGACCGGTGACACGCCTGGTTGGCGCCAGGCCGTGGATGTGTCCGGAGGGGGTTACGTCATTTCCATGTTCATGGCAACGATCACGTCCGACAGGCGCTGCGTCTCTGGTTGTAATATCCTGAAATAAAATATTTAAGTTTGAAGAAAGGATGGCTGACGGCACCCCTCGTCCGCTTCGGACCAGGGAAGATTGTCCGACATATGTTTTGATTGTGAACAGTGTTTTGTCGTGATGTTTTTTTTATGAACACAACCGGGTCGTTTCGGCGGGCAGCCTGATGCCGGGAGTGTGATATTTACTTCTTTTTCCAATAAATTTTAGATTGTTATCGCCTTCAAGGGTGGCCCGCGGAATGGCCGTTCCTGCTGGCACGATCATCGCTATGCCTGTCCGTCATGGGCGGGCGCGACCTGGCAAAACGCCGCCATCCGTTCCCCCATGCCCTGTTCGTAACCATCGGGGCGCGCGCCATGCCGCGTTGTCCAATATTTCAAGGAGAAATCATGTCCCAGAAGCGTATCGTTGTTGTCGGAGGAACCGCCGCCGGACCCAAGGCGGCCGCCCGGGCCAAGCGGCTGGACCAGAACGCCGAGGTCATCCTGCTGCAGAAGGTGCCCGAGTTGTCCATGGCCTCGTGCGGCTATCCCTATTATGTGGCCGGGGATTTCAAGGAGCGGGAAAAGCTGCTGTGCACGCCGGCCGGCGTGGTCCGCGATCCGAATTTTTTCAACGGCGCCAAGGGCGTCACGGCCATGGTCGGAACCGAGGTGACCAAAATCGACCGCGCCGGAAAATATGTCTCCTGGACCCGTCCCCTGACCGGCGAGGCCGGGATGCTGCCCTATGACAAGCTCATCCTGTGCACCGGCGCCAGCCCGCGCGTTCCGCCCATTCCGGGCCGGGAACTGGCCGGCGTGACCACTCTCAATTCCCTGGCCGACGCCGACAATCTGCGCCACCTGGCCGAAAAAGGCCTGGCCCGTCGGGCGGTCATCGTCGGCGGCGGGCTCATCGGCATGGAAACCTGCGAGGCCTTGCTCAAGTCCGGACTGGACGTGACCGTGGTCGAAGCCGTGCCCCAGACCCTGGGCTTTTTGGACGCGGAGCTGGCCAAATTGGTCGAGAACCACGCCCGTTCCAAGGGCGCGAAAATTATCACCGGCGTCGGCATCGCGGCCCTGGAGGGCGAGAACGGCGCGGTCCGCGCGGCCCGGCTGGCCGATGACACGGTTTTGCCCTGCGATCTGGTCGTGCTGGCCATCGGCGCGGTTCCGAACTCGGCCCTGGCCCGCGACGCCGGCTTGGCCCTGGGCGTGGCCGGCGCCATCAGCGTCGATGAGTTCATGCGTACCTCGGACCCGGACATTTACGCCGCCGGCGACTGCATCGAGGTCCCCCACCGCATCACCGGACAGAAGGTGCACGCGCCGTTTGGCGATCTGGCCAACCTGGAAGGCCGCGTGGCCGGCGAGAACGCCGTGCTCGGCGATACGGTTCGTTTTCCCGGCACCATTGGCAGCGGCATCTGCAAGGTTTTTGATTTTGGCGCGGGCTCCACGGGCCTGTCCGAGCGTCGTGCCCGCGAGGCCGGCTTCGACGTGGTCACGGCCATCAACGCCAGCCCGGACAAGCCCGGATTCATGGGCGATGCCAAGCCGCTGGTGTCCAAGATGATCGCGGACCGCAAGACCGGGCGTATTCTGGGCTTTGCCTGCGTCGGTCAGGGCGAGGTCAACCGCCAGGTGGCGGAAATGGCCGTGGCCGTGGCCGCCGGCTGGACCGTGGACGAGCTGGCCATGGCCGATCTGCCCTATGCCCCGCCCTATTCCCAGGCCATCGATCACGCCATCGCCACGGCCCACATCCTGCAGAACAAGATGCGCGGGCTGATGACCGGGGTTGTCAGTCTGGAAGTCAAGGAGCGCCTGGACGCGGGCAGGAAGATCTATCTGCTCGACGTGCGCGGTCCGTCGGAGTTCGAGGAAATGCGGCTGGGCCTGGGCGAGGCGCTCATCCCTCTGGGGCAGTTGCGCGAGCGTCTGGATGAGCTGCCGGCGGACAAGGACACCGAGATCGTGCCGTATTGCAAGGTGTCCATGCGCGGCTACGAAGCCCAGCGCATTCTGGAGGCGGCCGGGTACGCCAACGTGGCGGTCATGGAAGGCGGCCTCATGGCCTGGCCCTTTGAACGGGAAAAATAGCCGGCCGGGATTTGATTGGCATAAAGCGGAAAAGCCTCGCGGTTTTTCCGCTTTTTTGCGTTCCGGGCGAACATCCAAAAGCCATGTCCAGGGGATGCCTTGGCCTTGTTTGGTGCATGAACCACGGCATGTGGCCGTCTTTCGCGCAAAGCCCGAATCATCCCAGGGCCGTCCGTGCTCCCAGGGATGATTCGTCTTGAAACGTAAATGACATTACATGTGGTTTTGGGGATGGAATTTTCGGATAACCGCCGCGAGCTCGGCCTTGGTCACGGGCTTGGTCAGATAGCCATCCATGCCGGCGGCCAGGAACGTCTCCCTGTCCCCACGCATGGCATGGGCGGTCAGGGCGATGATGGGGATATTTTTTTTGTCCCCGAGGTCGCGCGACGATCTGATGGCCCGCGTGGCCTCGTCGCCGGTCATGACCGGCATCTGGATGTCCATGAGGATGCAGTCGAAATCCTGTTCGGTCAGGCGCGCGATGGCCTCTTGGCCGTTTTGGACCGTGGTCACCGTGTGCCCGGCCTGCTCCAGGATTTTGGAGGTGGCCAGTTGGTTGCAGGCATCGTCTTCGGCCAGGAGGATGCGCAAGCCCGGCCCGGAGGGGATTTCCTGGCCTGAAGTGGCCGCGTCCCGGATCTGGCTTGCGGGGAGCGTGAAGGGCAGAACCACGCCGATCGTGGTTCCTTCCCCGGGCATGCTGTCGAGAAAAATATCGCCGTGCATCAGCCCGACGAGCCGGTGCACGATGGACAAGCCCAATCCGGCCCCCTGGTACGGGCGGGTCATGGACCCGTCGGCCTGGACAAAGGGCTTGAACATCTCCCGGATTTTGCCCCCGGGGATGCCGATACCCGTGTCCTCGACCACGAACAGGACGCGGTGCGCGTCGCTTTTGTTTGGCGCCAAGGCCCACATTTCCAGCCGGACCGATCCCACGTCGGTGAATTTCAGGGCATTGCCCACCAGATTGAACAGGATCTGGCGACTTCTGGCCTCGTCGCCGACGAGAATTTCCGGAATGTCCGGATCGACGGCAAGTTCCAGGTCCAAGCCTTTTTCCCGCGCCAGGATCGAAAAAAGCTCCACGACCGACTGGCCGAGTTCGCGTGGCTGGAACGGGGCCTTGACGATGGTCATGGTGCCGGCGTCGATCATGGACAGGTCGAGGATGTCCGACAACAGGCGGGTCAGTCGCTTGGCCGAGTGGATGGCCAGACCCGTGTAATGGGCCTGTTCCTCGGACAGCGGCGTGCTTTCCAGGAGCTGCATCATGCCCAGGATGCCGTTGATCGGGGTGCGGATTTCATGGCTCATGTTGGCCAGGAATTGGCTCTTGGTTTTGTTGGCCGCCTCGGCCTGCTCCTTGGCCTGGAGGAGATTCGCCTCGTAGTGCTTGCGGCTCGTGATGTCGCGGATGATGACGGTGGCTTTCATCCTACCGGATTTGCCTTGGAAGATGGCCGAGCTGACCTCGGCCATGAACCGTGAACCATCGCCCCGGACCATGATCAACTCGCCCCGGGCCCGACCGTGTTGCGCTCGCTTTTCGATCAAGCGGGCCTGGTCCGGGTCCGTGCTGTCGGTCAGGTGTTCGCGACCGCGCCGGCAGATTTCCGCCTCGTCGAGACCGAACATCTCGCAGGCCGCGGCATTGGCGGCGTGGATGGAGCCGTTGGGTTCCGTCAGAAGGATGGCGTCCAGGCTGTTTTCGAAGAAGGAGCGGTATTTTTCCTCGCTTTCCCGGAGCTCGCGGGTCTTGGCGCGCACCCGCCGGCGAAGCGTCCATGACCAGAGGGTGACCATGAGGAGCAAGACGACGAGGGGCACCAGGACAAAGGCGATGCCACGGATGATTTCCAGCATGCCCAAGGGCGGCGCTTCATGAACGCCCATCCATTTGTCGTGAATTTCGCGAAACCTGCCATTACTTTTGAGGATCTGGAGGCCTTCGTTGAATTGGGCCAGCAGGGCGCCCTGGCCTTGGGGCACGGCGAGGCAGAAATCGGCCGAGAGCATTGAGTTTTGTCCAATCCGCAAATTGTCCCAGCCGTCCTGCCCGATCCAGTAGCTGGCCGAAAGCCGTGCGATCAGGGCCACGTCGTGCCGGCCTTCGGCCAGTTCCTGGAGAATCGTCCGGGATGACTCGCGGATCACGGTTTGCTTTTCCAGGCCATTTTCCAGGACATAGTCATGCATGATGTCGGCTTGCTGAACCACGATTCGTTTTCCGGCCAGATCGGCCAGGGTCTGGGGCGGCTCGTCGTCATGGCGCACCACGGCCACGTAATGGATGGTTGTCAGCGGAACCGAAAAATCGAATGTATTGTCCCGTTCCGGCGAGTAGAGCATGCCCTGAATGGCGTCGATTTCCCCTTGCTTCAGGCGTTCCCGGACCACTGTCCACGGGGCCAGGCCGATCTGCATGTCCAGGTCGAGGGCGTGGGCCAAAGCCCGGGTCAACTCGACGGTATAGCCCGTTGGCTGCCCCTGGGTATCGAGAAACGAAAACGGCGGGTACTGGTCGTCTCCTTCCACGATGAGCCGGCGGTTGTAGGGCAGGGCCAGATGCCCGAACCATCTGGCGTGGAGCATGCGATGGGTGCCATCGGCGACGATTAGGGCCAAGCCTTCGTTCAAAAGAGACAGCAGGTCGCGGTTGCCTTCGCGCACGGCAAAGCAGAAATCCTGGCGGAAGCCCTCGATGGGCCGATCCAGGATACGCAGGTTGGCCAGATCGGCGTCCCGAATGAGGCGCAGGGCCACCAGTCGTGGGATGACGACGGCGTCGTGCCGCCCCTCGGAGAGTTCCCGCAAGGCCTGCTCGAACGTGGCGGTGGTCTGGATGGTGAATCCCCGGTCTTCCCGCCGCAGGAATTCCTCGACGTTGTCGCCGCGCATGACGGCCACTGCCCGTCCCCGAAGGTCGTTCAGACTTTCGATACCCTCGGTGCCGGCCCGGACCACGATGGCCCCATGCAGGGACATATAGGGCACGGTGAAATCGAACAGGCGCTCCCGTTGCGGGGTCCGACCCACCAGGGGCAGAACCTCGACCTCGCCCTGTTCGAGCCAGCCCCGGACTTCGGACCATATCCCGGTGCGGAAGGTGGCGTCCCGACCCATGGCCGCCAGACTGGCCCGCAGCAACTCGACCGCGAATCCGCTAGCCTGGCCATGGTTGTCGACGACGGAAAACGGGGGATAGTCGATTTCGGCGGCGGACAGGATGGGGCGCGGCTTTGGCTGTTCGGCGGCCAAGGTCGAAGTGCCGGCCAGGGCCATGATCAGGACCGACAGCGCCTGGAGCATAACCATGATTTTGTTCAGGGCGCCATCGATATCGTGGCGCCTGGCGGTTGGAATTTTGTTTTTGGCCTTGCCGGGTGGCTGGAGCGATTCGGCCGGCGGATTGGCGAGGGCGGCATTGTCCACGATAGGCGAGGCCTCGTCGGTCATTTTATCTCCATGGAATTTTTTGACGTTATGCTTGGGTTCGGTGTGTTTGGCCATGCCCCGGATTCCGAGGCGTTTGGAGGGTGCCCGCCAGCGGTCGGTGCCGGTTTCGCCATGCGTCGGTGATGGCGTTTTGCCACACGCAAACCGTGTCCGTCATCCCTTGGGCGGCGATGTATTCCTCATCCAGGGCCAGCGGGTGGTGACCAGTGTTTTTGATGTACATATCGTGCAGAAACACATTCACGCAGTGCAGAATGGTCGAGATCGTCCCGGCGTCTTCGTGACGGGACGGCTCGTGATGAGCGGCGATGGCGCGGACCACCGCATGGTCAAAGTCCCACAGGCCAAGGACATAGGCTCCGATTTCGGCGTGGGTCACGCCAAGCACGGCGCTTTCCGCCGCGACCAGGGGGATGTTTTCAGTCTGGGACTTGCGCAGGACGTGGATGTATTCATCCGGAACGCCTTCGTTGAGCACGATCTTGCCGAGGTCGTGGAACAGTCCGGCCAGGAACGCGTTTTTGACATCGTGTCCCTGGAGCCCTTCCCTTTTGGCGATGGTCCGGACCCAGCGGGCGACTTCCAGGCTGTGCGCCCAGAGCCGTTCCACGTTGAAGCCTGGGTATTTGGCCGGGTCCAGGGTTTTGAGGAGCTGTTGGTGCAGCACCAATCCCGTGAGCATGGTGACGCCCAGGATGGTCACGGCCTGACGGGGCGAGTCGATCCGGCGGGCCAAGCCGAAATAGGGCGAATTGACAATTTTAAGGAGGTCGGCGGTCAGTCCCATGTCCTGGGTGATGATGTCGCCCGCGGCCTGAAGCGTGAAGTTTTCCTTGCCGAGCTCGGCGCGGAGGTCGGTGTAAATTTTGGGGACCACGGGCAAGTGGGTCATTTTGTGGATCATGGTGCGCACGGAGCGGTTCATGTAGAGGTCGCGCAGGCGGCAGGTGGTTTGCACCGCGTTTACCAGGCGCTCGGCCGGGCAAGGGGTGGACAAAAGTTGGTGGGCGGATTGGAGCAGGCCGGACACGATGCCGTCCTCGGAGCGGGAGGTCAGGATGATCCGCAGGGTCTGGGGGCGGGCGTCCCGGATTTGGTCCATGAGCATGCACCCGGTCATGTCTGGCAGGTTGGCGTCGGACACGACCACGTCGCAGGCCTGGTCAGCCAGGATGGACAGCGCCTCCTGGCCGCTTCGGGCGAACAATACGGTCCATTTCGATTGTTGCCCGGTCAGCAGACGGGCCAGGCTGCGCAGCATGGATTCGTTGTCGTCGACAAACAGGACGCTTGGGTTACAATCCATGGTGCGGCTCCTGGGAACCGGGGGGCAGGCGCAGGATAAAGGTCGTGCCCTGGCCGTCCACGGTTTCGAATTCGAGGAGGCCGTTATGGCGGGTGACCACGGTGCGGTAGGCCAGATACAGCCCCTGGCCGGTGCCCTTGCCCACGGGCTTGGTGGTGAAAAAAGGTTCGAAGATGTGCTCCCGCGCGTGTTCGGGAATGCCGGTGCCGCTGTCTTGAATCTGGATTTCGACCCAGTTTTCGACCAGGCGGCTGATGATCCGGATTGTTCCCCGGGCATTGGTCCGGGCGTTTTTGTCGGCCACGGCGTGGGCCGCGTTGATGATCAGGTTGAGCAGCACTTGCCCGATTTCATGCACAAGGCAAGGGACAGGAGGCAGGTCCGGGGCAAGATCCGTGGTCAGCTCGGCCACGTATTTCCACTCGTTGCGGGACACGGTGACCGTGTCCTGGATCAGGGCGTTGAGATCGATGGGCTGGGTCTGGTCATGGCCGGGGTGGGCGAACTGCTTGACCGAACGCACGATGGCCGTGATCCGGTCCAGGCCCTGCATGGTTTCGGCGATGGCCGCCGGCAGCTCGCCAAGATGAAAGTCCAGTTGCAGATCCGCGTCGGCGGCCCGTCTTTCCGCGACGGCCACGGCCAGCTCCGGGTGGCTGGCGGCCGTGTCCAGCAGGACTGCGTGGCCCTTGATGGCCTGGGTGATTTTTTCCAGCGCGTCCTTGATGAACCACATGTTGTTCAGCACGTATTGGGCGGGTGTGTTGATTTCATGGGCGATGCCCGCCGCGAGCTGGCCGATGGCCTCCAGCTTCTGTGCTTGGAGCAGTTGGCTTTGAAGCATTTTATGCTCGTGGATATCCTGCACGAATCCTTCGAAATACATGGTTTTCCCGGCATCGTCGCGGACCAGCCGGCCTCCAAGCCGTGCCCAGAATACGGACCCATCGCGGCGTTTGAGCTGGATGTCGCGGCTGGGAATATATCCCTTCGCGATGCCTTCCCGGAGAAGATCGCCTCGGTCCCGGGGATGCAGGTACATCTGCGTGGCAATGTCCGTGTAGTACATGCGCATCGCCCCGGTGGATTGAAAGCCGAAGATTCGCGCCATGGCCGGGTTGAGGTTGAGGTAGGTGCCGTCAAGGGTGGCCTGAAAAATGCCTTCCTGGGCATGGTCGAAAATGCTTTTGTATTTGTTTTCCACGGCGCGCAGGGTTTCCTGGACGTCCTCCAGATGGGTCATGTCCCGCGCCACGAAAACATATCCCAACAATTTTTTTTCGGCGTTGGTCAGGGCGTTGCGGGTGATCAGGAATTTGCCGGCGATGTTGGGAAAGGACATCGGCGCGGCTTGCGCGCTGTCCGACATGGGGAGGCAGGTGACGCACCCGAGTACTTCGCGGCAGGTCCGGCCCACGATATCCCTGGGGGCGCGGCCCAGCTTGCGGGCCAGGGCTTTGTTGACGCGGAGCATGACGTTGCGCGGGTCCACGAAAAAGACCAGATCGGAAATGGTGTCGAATGTGCGCTCCAACTCGTCCTTGATACGGACAATCTGGGCGTGGGCCGCCTGTTCCTCGGTTTCATCCCGCAGGATCAGCGACAGCCCCGCGCCGTCGCCCGTGTCCGGCAGGCGGGTCAGGACAACCCGATAGATCTTGGACGTCGCCGGTTGGGAGATGGTTTCCCAGCGGCAGGAATTTGTGTCGGGGTCGTCAAGGGCGCGGCCGATAAAATCCGCCAGCCAGGGAAAGATGGCACCAATGGCCTGACCACAAAGTGTCCCCGGATCGTGGGCGGAATGTGATTCCGGACGACACGGGACAATGGCGCCGGGTGTCCGGGGAAGGTCAGAAGCCGCGTGGTTGGCGGCCTTGATCGTGCCGTCGGTGGCGATCAAAAAAGCGGGCGAGGACAGGTTGTCGAAAAAAGCGCGGTAGGTGGGCGTGTCGGTCATGGCCGTCCCTGCTGGCGGGTTGCCATGCGAGCCGTCGTGATGCCTGGGTCGGGGACAGAGCTGGAAAAAAAGTCAGCCACCCTGTCCAGGTTGATCAATTCCCGAAGCTTCGGGGACAATCGGGCGCGCTGGATTCCGTGCAGGGACGTGACGATGATGGTCGCGGTTTCCAGGGCTTGGTCCGCGGGGAGGACGGCGGCGAGGATCTCGCGGAGAATGTCCAGGATTTCCAGGGAAACAGTGTTGATGTCGTGGACGAAGCATGGGTCGCGCAAAATTTTGAACGGCGACTCCTGGTAAATCAGGCCATAGGCGTTGTCCGGATCGGAGGTGAAGGCCATGTAGTCGAGGACAAAGCGCCGTACTGCCGCCCTGGGGCCGTCCTGGATGTCAGGTGTCGCCATAAGACATTTTTTGAGAGCGGACATGGTCGCGTGGGCGGCTTCGAAGTACAGTTGCTCCTTGGTCGAAAAATAGTAGCGGACCAGCCCCTGGGCCACCCTCGTTTGACGGGCGATGAGTTCGATGCTGGTGCGTTCGTAGCCCTGTTCGGCAAAACACCGGGCCGCGACAGTACGAATTGCTATTTTCTTTTCTTTTTTCATGGGGTTGGGCCTGATATTTGTTTGTACATGCAAAATACATTTCTTTTCGGATCGCGGCAAGGGCGGAGGTGAAATTCGGGGGAAGGGCGGGAGAAGATGGGGCGGGAAGTGGATGGAAAACAGTGCCGGACAGGGACGGAGCGACACCGGTCCGTCCCTGTCCGGGCTAGCGTTCGGCCCAGGCCAGGCGCAGGCCAAGCAGGACGAGGATGGCGCCTGCCCCTTTGTGCAACCACGCGGACAGGGCCGGTCGGGCCGCGAGGCGGCTGTTGAGCAGGCCCGCGCCCATGGCCACCACTCCGAAGCCAAGCATGGTCAGGACGACAAAGGTCAGGCCGAGAATGAGCATCTGCAGGACCGGGCTGCCCTGGTCCGGACGCACGAACTGCGGGAAAAAGGCCAGGAAGAAGATGGCCACCTTGGGATTGAGGATGTTGGCCAGGATGGATTGGCGAAAAATAAGGGCCGAGGCCTTGTGTTCGCCGTTGCCGGACAGGAGCAGGCCGGGGTCGGCGCGCCACAGTTTGACGCCGAGGTAGATCAGATAGACGCCTCCGGCCAGCTTGACCAGGGTGAAGGCCGTGGCCGACGAGGCCAAGATCGCGGACAGGCCGCAGACCGCGAACAGGGTGTGGCCGATGTTGCCCAGGCTGAATCCCAGGGCGGCGGCCAGGGCGGCGGCGCGGCCCTGGGCCACGCCGCGCGTGAGCACGTAGATGATGTCCGGGCCGGGCGTGAAAATGAGCACCAGGGACGCGAGACTGAACAGGGCGAGTTGATCCAGGCTGACCATGATTCCTCCGGGGTTGATGCCCGGCGGATAATCGATGATCGACCAGGTCGCAAGGCGGGGGGATGGGCTTTACTTTTCCGAAGGAGTCATCCCGCCGGGTGGTTTTTCCGGCGGGATGGTGTGGATTTTATTTGGCGAAGCCGCATTTGGGGTAGGTGCAGACGTTGCAGTTCAGGCAGATGCCGCCTTCGGCCAGACGGGCCAGGTCGCGCCGGGAGGGATGCAGGCCGGCCAGAAGCCGGGGCAGAAGCACGTCCAGGCTGGTGGTTTTGTGGAACAGGGCGCAGGCCGGCAC
>RZYB01000022.1 GCA_009930495.1 Deltaproteobacteria bacterium | reverse complement strand
AAAACGGCCGTGAGCGGCGCGCCCACGTAATAGCCGGCCTTGCCGGACTGGGCGTCGTCGGAAGCACTGATCATGGACACGTACTCGGTGTCGAACAGGTTGTAGAGATTGAGCGAAATCTTCAGGGCATCGGCAAAAGAGGCGTCCTCGTAGCGATAATGCACACCCAGGTCGGCGACCACGTAGTCATCGACACGCTCCTTGTGTTCGGCGTCGCCGTAACGCTCGCCCAGATAGCGCACGGACGGGACCACCTCGAACCCCTTGTATTTCCAAACCAGCCCGGCCTTGACCATCCATTCCGGCGTGTCCACGACCTGCTCGCCCTCGGTATCCATGGTCGTGCCCTGGTAGGTCAGATCGTCGTCATACGTCAGCGTGGTGTAGGTCGGATTGACGAACAAGGTCAGGTCGTCGGTCAGATAAAAATTGCTCTCGATCTCGAATCCAATGCCCGTGGCATCACCGACGTTCTGCTGATAATCAAGGCCCACGCGGGCATCATGCACGGTGGTCAGCAGGTGCTGGTGCTTGGAGTAAAACACGGCCGGAGTGATATCAAACCAGTCGTGATGGACACGCAGCCCCAGTTCGAAATTGTCGGATGTCTCCATTTCGTACCCATCGAACATCTCGCCCAGGGTCACGCCGGCGGCCTGGAACGTGGCCCGGTTCTGGTTGTAAAGATTGATGATCGGCATATAGGAATACGGCCGGATATGGCTGCGGCCATAGCTGGCGTAGGGCTGGAACATGTCCGAAATGGAATAGCTCACCCCGACCGAGGGCAGCCAGACATCGTGCACCTTCGCGTCTCGGGACAAATCCTCGGCCTGGGTCAGGATATAGGCCGGAGCCTTGGACACATAGCCCTCGCTGCCCGGTTCATCATAGCGGAAATACTTGAGTCCGGCCTGCCAGTCGAACGCGCCCAACGTTCCGGCCAGACTGAGAAAGGGACTGTTCACATAGCCGTTGTCGTCGTTCTCGACCTGCATGCCGTGGCCCCGAAAAGCGCCGGTGCTTGGGTCGTACAACTCCGTGGCGATGACCATGTCCGAGGATTCGAACAGATGTCCCACGGACAGCCGGACCATATCCATGTCCACGTCAACCTGGGACAGCAGGCCAAAACGCTCGATATCGCGGATGCGCTTCTGAATCACCCCGCCCTGCGACGTCACGCCCTGATACACCTCCGCGTCTTCCTTGGAATAATACGGCTTGATGGAGGCCGAGACCATCTCGTTGAAGGTAAAGGGAATCACGGCCATGAGGTCCGTGTTCTGGTGCTCGGAGCGATTGTTTTTATAGTAATGGATGTCCTTGCCCTTGGTTCCGGTCAGACTCTCGGAAAAATCGGTACGGTAGTTGCCGTGCAGATCCTCGACCTGGGCGTAATTCAGGGCGCGATACAGATCCTGCTCGACCTCGTTGTAGTTGAACCAGAGCTGGATCTTGTCCTCGTCGTGATACGGCTGGGAAATCATGAAATTGACGTTGGTGCGTGGTCCCAGGTCACCGGGGCCTTTCCATTTGTCGGCGTTGGTTTGGGACGCCGAAAGACTCATGGCCGTATCCGTCACCCAAAGGTTGCCCGTGTCCACGCGGGAATAGACGCGGTTGTAGGCGTTGCCGCCGACGCTTGCGTCCAGATCAAGGCCCCACTCTTCCTCGGGCCATTGCGGACGCAATTCCACGGCGCCGCCGCGCGCGCCCACGCCCGTGCCCAGGGCGGCTGGGATGGCGCCCTTGTATACGGCCAGACTCTCGAAATTCTCCATGTCGTAAATATATTCACGCGGTCCCATGGGATTGCCGCCCCAATTGGGCACGCCCTCGACAGTCATGGAGCCCAGGAAGCCGCGCACCCCGCGCACTCGGGTATTTTTCTGCTCGGCGGCCAGGCCCAGGGGATCGACGCTTTCACACTGGAATCCCGGCAACATGTCCATGGCCTCGTAGACACTGGTTTCGGCCTTGGTTCCAGACAGCGCGAGACCGCTGGCGGTGATTTCCGTACCCGTATAGACCTGCTCGTTGGCCTGCTTGGTGGGGGCGACAAATTTTTCTCCGACAACGAGCATCTCGTCCATGGTCGTGGCGTTGACGGGTTCTTCCGCCCATCCGGGTGATGCGCAAAGCAGACAAACAACAAGCACGGCGAAACGAAGCATTGGTAATCCCCCAAAATGTTGCGCGCCACAAAGCGGCGCTAGTTCGTGAGCTCCTGGCAAGCGCCAGTTTTGCCAACTCATCCAAAAATTATTCGCCCAAAAGAACACGAAATAAAAATTCGTGCCTTTTTTGGCCGCGATTTGGCCATGCGCGGCCCTGACCGCGCCGTCACGAGGCGTCACGGATTGCGTGCACATGGCCCCTCGATTTCCTGGCCACAAAACGACGCGGTTGCCATTCCGGCCCACGGGCCAAAAAAACGAGCACCCTCGCCCGAAACGGGTCCAGGGGTCGCGCCCCTGGCGGGACGTGGGGCAGCGCCCCACGCCCAATACCTTTTCCTTAAATCTTCTGTTCGACCTTGGAAAAACACGGAATGCACAGAGTCTGACCGGCAAAGCGCCGGGTACGCGATTCCATGGTCATCTCCCCGCAATGTTCACAAACAAGACTCTGCAAAATCTTGGGCGGCCGAGGCAGACCATCCTCAAGTTCCGTCACATCGAACAGCTCCTCCAACGGCAAAGACATATACCGATCCTGGATATCCTGGCGCAACACGGTCAAACGTTCGCGCTCCTCGTCCGTGGCATCGGCACCATAAACCTTACGCATCAGTACATTCATCTCCCCATCGATGCTGCCCCTGGCCCGTGGCCGCAGAACAGCGCGAAACCCTTTTCCCGTGCCGCGATGGAAAAACGAAAACGCCATTTTACCATGATCACGATGAATAAAATTCCCCTTGCCCACGGTCGCGCCGGTCAAAAACTGAATGGCGTCCACGCCACACATGTCGGTCTCGGCCACGGCGACAATTTCTGAATCCGTGGGATGATCAAGGGTACTCAGGGCCAATTCGGCGGCGCGGATACCGATGGCCAGACCGGGACAGCTGTGGCCGTGAAAGGCGATGGTGGCGTTGATACGGTCTTCGGGTATTTGGCAGGACATGAGGGTCTCCTTCAGTTTTGGGGCAAAACCACGGGTTGGCCGTCGATACGGTGGATGCGCACCGGCAGGCCGTAGACCTGCTCGATGGTCTCGGGTGTGACCGCGTCGGGCTCGGCCAGGGCGTGGATGGTCCCGTTTTTCAAAAAAATGGTCTGGTCGGCGTGGCGCAGGGCCATGTTCAGGTCGTGCATGGTCATGACCGCCGCGATATGGTGCTCGTCCACCACGCGGCGGATGAGGGCCATGATCTCGACCTGGTTCCTGAGATCCAGGGCACTGGTCGGCTCGTCCAGCAACAACAGCGACGGTTCCTGGACCAGGGCGCGGGCAATGGACACCTTTTGCAGCTCGCCACCGCTCAAGGTGTCGATGTAGCGCATGGCCAGACCGGACAGGCCCAGGGTGTGGATGACGGCGTCGGTCTTGGTCAGATCGGCTTCGCCGGCGCGCCAGCGGATGTGCGGAATGCGGCCCATGAGCACGGCGTCGAAAACCGTCAGGCGCGAGACCTCGCATTTCTGGGAGACATAGCCGATGTCGCGGGCGATATGCGGCGGAGACAGACTCAGGATATCGTGCTCGTCGATCAGAATCGAGCCCAGGGTCGGACGGAGCATGGCGTTCATGCATTTGAGAAGCGTGGTCTTGCCAACGCCGTTGGGGCCGAGAATGGCCAGCAGCTCGCCTCGGCGCAGACAAAAATCGATATCCGCCAAGACCGGATGGCTGTTGTAGGTGAAATGCACGTTGCAAACAGAAAGCATCATGGCCGCCGCCCCCGGATGATAAGGTACAAAAAGGTCGGCGCGCCCAGAAACGCGGTCAGGACCGACACCGGCAGCAGATGCGGCTTGAGGGCCAGACGGGCCGCCGTGTCCGAAATCAGCAGCAACAGCGCCCCGCCCACCAGGGACGCGGGCAGCAAAAAACGATGATCCGCGCCGATGACGCGCCGGAACATGTGCGGGATGACCAGTCCGACAAAACCGATGATCCCCAGAAAGGCGATGAGCACGGCCGTGACCAGACTGGCCAGGAACATGCCGACCATGCGTTCGCGTTCCACGCGCACGCCAAGGCCCCGGGCGGTCTCGTCGCCGGCGTCCATGGCGTTGTAGTCCCAACTTTTGGCCCAGAAATAGAGAAAACAGGGTGCGGTGGTGGCGGTCATCATGCCCAGCTCGGACCAGGATGCCCTGGCCGTGTCGCCAAAGGTCCAAAAGACCATGGCCGCCAGCTGCACGTCCGTGGCGAAGTATTGCAGGAACATGGTCGCGGCGGTGAACAGCGCGCCCAGGGCGACGCCGGTCAGGACCATGGTTTCGGGCCGGGCTCCGCGCAGCCTGGAAATGGCGATGATCACGGCCGAGGCGCCCAGGCTGGCCACGAAGGCGGCCAGGGTGGTGACATAGGGCTCGACGATGGTCACGGCCCGCTGGCCCGAGGTCATGAGCCCGGACCCCAGCACCATGACCGAGAAAGCCGCGCCAAAAGCGGCGGCATGGGAAATGCCCAGGGTGAACGGCGACCCCAGCGGATTGCGCAAGATAGCCTGCATGACCGCGCCGGCCACGGCCAGGCCGCCGCCGGCGACCACGGCCGCCAGGGCCTGGGGCAGGCGGATGCCGCGCACGATGGCGTCCACGCGGGGCGAGGCGCCCAACCCGGTCAGGCTGGCCAGGACATCGGCCACGGGAACCTTGGCCGCGCCCAGCCCCAACGACAGCACCAGGGCCAGGAGCAAGGCCAGTCCGGCCACGGCGATGATCAGAAACTTCCAGCCCAGATAACGACGATATTCCTCGGGCACATGGCCGTGATCGGCGTGCATCAGCGCACCTTGAGCCGGGTAAAGACGAGATCGCCAAAGGTCTGGTTCATGGCTCCGAAAACCGGCTTGCCCACGACAAATCCGTAGATCTGATCGGCCTTGGCCACGGGGTCGATGTCCGCGAAGCGATCCGGATACAGCGTCTTGCCGATGAAATACGCGTTGGCCAGGATGGATTCGTAATTCTGGGCGTACCAGTTGTAGGGCAGCACGCCGAAAACCCGACCCTCGCGGACCGCCGTAAGCGTGGCGTAGGCCGGGTCCGCGCGCAGCTCGAAGAGCCCACCGGCGGCCTCGCCCATCTGCAGGGTGGACAGATCGACGAACAAAAATTCCGGATTCCAGGCCACGATCTGTTCCTTGGCCACGTCCGTGTTGCTCAGATCCTTGCCCGCCCCGCCCTGATCATGGGCCAGATTGCGGGCACCGACAAAGGCGAAGGGCGGATAGGTCGGCTCGGTGGACTGAAACCCATGCGGCCCCTTGTAGGCCACTCCGCCCAGGTAGGCGGAGGGACGTTTGTCGTCCGGGATGTCGCGGGTGCGGCCGGCCAGGTCGGCGATGGCCGCGTCGAAATAAGAGATGAGCGCCCCGGCCCGCTCGCTC
The DNA here is from genome assembly GCA_009930495.1 of Deltaproteobacteria bacterium. Classification (NCBI taxonomy): domain Bacteria; kingdom Pseudomonadati; phylum Myxococcota; class Myxococcia; species Deltaproteobacteria bacterium. The sequence goes on along the minus strand of RZYB01000022.1, from coordinate 18,172 downwards.
TTGCCGACAACAGCGCCCATGAGGCGCAGGGCCGCGTTGAACCGCTCGCGCCCCGCCCCCAGATCACCCGCGTCCAGCACCACCACCGGCAGGCCGGTCTTGGCCTGCAATTCCTCGGGATCGTGCCCCATGCCGGCGTAGGTCTTGAAGATGACCTGGGGCTGGGGATCAAGGCTTAAAATCAGCTCGGGGTTGTCCTGCCCCCGGAACTGTCCGAAAATAGGCATGGTCTTGAGCCGGGGACTGGCCAGAGCATAGGGACGGGCGTCGAACTGGTTGCGCTTGGTTTCGATGTCATCCACGGCCACGACCAGATCCTGGGCCTGAAGGTAGGCCAGCAGGCGCAGACAGCCCGAGCCGGAACAGATGACCCGCTCCACCCGGTCCGGAATCTCCACGGCGCGGCCCATGGCGTCGGTCACGGTCCGGGCCTGGGCCAGAACCGGAGCCAGAATCAGCAAAAACAGACACAGCATCGTGCGCGGCATGCGCTCCTCCCTCGGTTTCCGGGTGTGCGAAAATAATCGGCCACCAAAAGACAACATCTCAACTCTTCAAGGAAAAACGAATGGGCAGCAACGCCGAGCACTCCACGCGATGCCCGTTCCGCCGTGCCGGCGCATAGCTCGACGCCCGAACGGCGGCCAGGGCCGCATCCGCGAAGCCATGCCCGCCGCCCTCCACGATCCGGACATCCTTGAGCTCGCCCTCGCTTCCGATGGTCACCCGCAGCACGACACGCCCTTCCCGCCCCTTGCGCCGGGCCAGTGCTGGATATTCGGGCAAGACGCGGCGCACGAAGCGCGGGCCGTCGGCCTCGCCAAAATTGGCCTGGACGGGTCCCGTCCCGATCTCGCCGGGACGACTCCCGCCAGACGATCCGTGGTCCGTAACGCGAGGCGGGACCGAGGCCACGGAACCATCCCCGACCGGATTCCGACCTTGGGACGCGATTCCCGGCGAAGGCGTCGCGAAAACGTCGGGCGTGGACGGGGCAGGCGTGACGGACGTGGACCGCGCGGGCGTGGGTGTTTCCCTGGGCGCGATCCGGACTGGCCCGGAGCGATTCACGCGCCGGGCTGATTTTGGCGCGGAGCGTTTCTCCGGCGCCAGCGCGGAGCGGACAGCCGGCCTGGGCGCCGTCGGGGTGGCCGGAACGGGCGGAACCGGGGCGGTCGACGCGATCCGCGCCGGAACAACGGCAGGTGGTGCCACGTTCCCACCAGGGGCGTTGATCGGGGGAAGCAGGGAAATACGAACCGCCGGCCGGGGCATGGGCCTGGCCAGGGCCATGGAAAGAGCCAGGACAACGAGTCCGGCGTGCAGCATCAGCGACAGGCCGGCGCACGGAAAACGCCACGACCCACGACCGTTCTCCGGCGCGTCGATCAAACCGGACCAATCGGGCACGGGCGGCAAGGGCCCATGGCAGAGTTCATGCTCCGGCTCGTCAAGGTTGATTGGATCGGGGACAGCAAACACCAGCACTCCCTACCCACGTCGTTTGGTCTGAAAAAAACGCGGGACACATCTCGATCGACTGAAAGAGTCACAAAATTCGCTGACCGAAGCCCTTAGTATATTTTCTTTATGTTATCAATTCAGATTTTGTGTCACTCGAAAACCCGCGCGACCATGCCCGGACAGTGCGCGGCAAAATTTTGCCGCAACGAATCCAGGGCCGGAATTCAGACCAGCTTAAGCTCGTACTCGGCCAGTTTGTACCGCAGGGTCCGGGGGCTGACGCCCAGCAGTTCGGCCAGTCTGGCCTTGCTGCCCTCGGCCTCGTTCCAGGCGCGGACAATGGCCGCCACTTCGGCCTGACGCGCGGCCGCCGCCAAGGTCATGACGCCACGCTGGCTGTCCGTGGTGGGAAGGCCCGTGGCCAGGCGCATCTCCAGGGGCAAATGGGAGGGTTCGATACAGGGTTCGGCGGAAAGAAGAACCAGGCGCTCGGTCAGGTTGCGCAGTTCGCGCACGTTGCCGGGCCAGGGATACTCGCACAGGGCGCCCAGGGTGGCCGGAGCCAGATGGACATCGGGCTTGTGGTAGCGATGGCGATACATGGCCAGAAAATACTCGGCCAGGGGAGGGATGTCGTCGGGCCGTTCGCGCAGGGGCGGCAGGGTCACGGGGACCACGTTCAGGCGGTAATACAGATCGGCCCGAAATTCCCCGGCGCCGACCATTTTGGGCAGCAACCGGTTGGTCGCGGCCACGATGCGGGCGGCGAAGGACAACGTCTTTTCCCCGCCCAGGCGGCGAAAGGTCTTTTCCTCCAGCACCCGCAGGAAATCGACCTGGTTGGGCGGCGGAATCTCGCCCACTTCATCCAAAAACAGGGTGCCGTCGGCGGCCAGTTCGAAACTGCCCTTGCGCGGCCGCTGGGCGCCGGTAAACGCGCCGGCCTCGTGGCCGAAAAACTTGTCCGCGAACAGCTCGCCCTTGAGCACGCCACAGTTGACGGGCACGAAGGGACGGGTCCGCCGGCCGGACAACTGGTGCACCAAGCGGGCGAACAGCTCCTTGCCGGTACCGGATTCGCCGTAGACCAGAATAGTCGCGTCGGCGCCGGCGACCTGCATGGCCAGACGGTATAAATCACGCATAGCCTTGGACTGAAAAACAAATTTTCCAAGACCGTCCTCGGTGCCCAGCTCCAGGACCTCGATTTCCCGTTCTTCTGGAACATTGGGAATTTTTTTGCCGGTCTTTTTCCGGCCAGTCCGCACGCCGTCTTTTTCCGTCATCAACCGACTCCCGCCCCTTGCCCGGCATGATCCATCCATTGCCGCCCGGCTCCGGACCACATCCGCGCCAGACTTTGAGAAAAAAGGCACTATCTTGCCGGAACCGGCAACAATTTGCCGATTACGCAACCAGCCATGCGCCGTCAATCCGCGATTCACCGTGCCTTGCATCTGGCACGGTACTTGCCTTTAAATGCCCATCGTTAGGGATGCGCTGTGCATCGCAAGGCTGAAACCAAACTCCACGGCAACGTGCAAAGGAACTGGGAGCGAAACTCGAATGAAACTGAATACGACATGGATGCGGATTCTTGGAGGGGCCGGATTGGCGGTTCTCCTGGTGGCCACCCTGGCTTGGGCAAACAACGACACCAACATCGCCCAGGAGGCAGCCAAACAGATGGCCGAGGCAACTGGTGGCTCATCGACCATGCCCTGGTGGGCCTGGCCCACCATTTTGCTTTTTTTCTGTTTTGTCATGGGCATCATCGCCGTGCTGGCCGGAGTTGGCGGCGCGGTTTTATTCGTACCCCTCGTCAGCGGATTCTTTCCTTTCCACCTGGACTTCGTCCGTGGCACCGGATTGCTGGTGGCCCTGGCCGGAGCCCTGGCCGCCGGCCCGGGCCTGCTCAAGCGCAATCTGGCCAGCCTGCGCCTGGCCCTGCCCGTGGCACTGATCGCCTCGATCTGTTCCATCGTGGGAGCCTTCCTTGGCTTGGCCCTGCCCGCCGATGTCATTCAGATCTGCTTGGGCGGCACCATCATCTTCATCGCGGGGCTGCTCCTGACATCCAAGAACACGGCCCGTCCCGTTGTCGCCAAACAGGACGCTCTGAGTCTGGCCCTGGGCATGAACGGCGCGTATATCGAACCCGCCACCGGTGAAGTCATCGAATGGAAGACCCATCGCACCATCCCCGGCCTGATGCTGTTCGTCATCATCGGCTTGATGGCCGGTATGTTCGGACTGGGAGCGGGGTGGGCCAACGTACCCGTCCTAAACCTGCTCATGGGCGCCCCGCTCAAGGTTGCCGTGGGCACCAGCAAGTTCCTGCTGTCCATCACCGACACTTCCGCCGCCTGGGTGTACCTCAATCAGGGCTGCGTCATCCCGCTCATGGCCATTCCCTCCATCATCGGCCTCATGATGGGCTCCTTTGTCGGCGTCCGGCTGCTGGCCAAGGCCAAGCCGACCTTTATCCGCTACATGGTCATCGGCGTGCTGGCCTTCTCGGGCGGCAAGGCCCTGCTCAAGGGACTGGGTTTCTAACTTTATCAGAATTCAAGGAGTACCGCTATGAACAGATCGGACACAAATGCCCCCGCGGAACAGGTCGCCTACGCCAATATCCTCTTCTATGGGTGTTGGAGCGGGCTCGCGCTCATGCTGATCACGTATTGCCTCTATGTTTTTGGCATCCTGGCCCCTTACGTTCCCACGGAAATCGTCACCCAATCATGGTCCCATCCCGTGCAGGAATATCTCTCGAAAAACAATGTGCCCGTCGGCTGGGGTTGGGCGACCCTGCTGTCCAAAGGTGATTTCCTCAACTTCGTGGGCATCGCGCTCCTGGCCAGCTTGACCGTCGTCGCCTACATCCCGCTCGTATTTGCCTATCTCAAAAAGAAAGACCTGCCCTTTGCCATCATCGCGGCACTCGAAGTCATCGTGCTTTGCGTGGCGGCATCGGGCATCTTTGGCAGCGGCGGTCACTAAGGAGCACGTCCGTGGTGAAGCGGCTTGAAGAACTCATCGGTGCCGACTGCCCGAACATACCGGCTCTGCTCGACGGCCTGCCCATGGGCGTGGCGCTGCTCGACGGCGAGGGACATGTGCTCATGCTCAACAAGGCCCTGGAAGCCCTGACCGGCTTTTCCCGGGACGAGGTTCGCGGCCTGCCCTGCCAGCATGTTCTGCACAGCCGGGCGTGCGTGCACAACTGCCCGCATCGGGCCGAAAAACTGCCGGACACCGGCATCGAAACCGATTGCATCAACCGTCATCGCCGCAAGATCCCGGTCCGCATCACCCCGGTTCGTGTTGTCGACGGCAAGAACAATCCGGTCTGCATTCTGGACGTGGTCGAGGATCTGACCACCCTGCGGGAACTGGAAGCCCGTCTGTCCCAAACATCGGGGCCGGGTCAGATCATCGGCCGCGGCCAGGCCATGGAAAAGCTCCTCCGGTTGGTGCCGGTCATCGCCCAGCACGACGCCCCCGTGCTCATCACCGGCGAAACCGGCACCGGCAAGGATCTCCTGGCCGAATCCATTCACAAGGCCTCGCCCCGGTCGCGGGAGCCCTTTGTCCGCTTCAGCTGCGGTCCCATGCCGTCGGAAATGCTCGACGCCGAGCTCTTCGGGCGCGCCATCGACGGCTCGGAAGAAATCAAGCCAGGCCGGTTCCAACAGGCCCAGGGAGGCTCGCTGTACCTCTCGGAGATCGCGGACCTTCCCCCGGCCCAACAAGCGCGTCTGGTTCGATTTCTGGACGAGGGCACCATCGCGCCGGTGGGCGCGACGCGGCCGACGCGGGTGGCCGCGCGCCTCATGCTGTCCTCCACCGAATCCCCGGAAAAACTGGTCCGCGATGGCCGCCTGCGCGAGGATCTTTTCCACCGCATCTCGGCCATCCGCCTGCACCTGCCCCGGCTCAAGGACAGAGGGGAGGATCTGGGCTTTTTGCTCCACCACTTTCTGAATCACTATGCGGCCCGATTCAAAAAGAGTATCATCGGCATCAGCCCAGACGCCCTGAGCCTGGTCTGCGCCCATGACTTTCCCGGAAACGTGCGGGAACTCAAGAATATCATGGAATTCGCGGTCATGGTCTGCACCGGGGACACCATCCTCGTCGAGCATCTGCCAGGGCACCTGCCCGGCCTGCGGGACGCTGGACCAACCCCGCGCACCCAGGCAGGGCGTAAATCCCCCCGAAAAAACGGATAGGAGTTTTCGCCATGGACCGCCGCGTACTCATCACCATCGCCAAGGACGAAATCGCGCCCCGCTTCGATATGGCCACCGAGGCACTGCTCATGACCATCACCGAAAGCGGGGACATCATGCGCCGCAAATCCTTTCTCCTGGCCCGCGCCTCGGGAGACGAGCTGTGCGATTTGGCTCTCTCCCGGGATATCGGGACCATCGTCTGTGGCGCCATCGAGGACGAGTACTACCATTACCTGCGCCTCAAGCGGATCGAAATCATTGACTTCGTGGCCGGCCCCCTGGACGAGGTCCTGCCTCGGCTGACCGTCAATACCCTGCACGAGGGCGACATCCTTTATCCGCGCTTCGGGGAGTTGGCATGAACGACCAGACATCCCCCCTCGCCAACGACACCGCCGATGTCCGGGACGACATGGCCACCGGCGATCTTTACCAGGTTTTGCGGCGCAAAATCGTGTTCCTCATGGCCCTGGTGACCATCCTGCCGCTGCTGGCCCTGGCCGGGATCAACTACTACGAGCACCAGACCTCCCTGGCCGCCGAGATCCAGGCACCGCTCCGGGCCCTGGTCGGCAAGGCCAAGCATTCCTTTGAACTCTTCCTGACCGAACGGACGTCGGCCGTGAGCTTCATCGCCTCGGCCTACAGCTTCGAGGAGCTGTCCGACGACGCCAACCTGGCCCGGATCTTCCAAGTCATGCGCCGCGAATTTCCAGGTTTCGTGGACCTGGGCCTCATCGACGACAAGGGCAACCAACTCAGCTATTCCGGCCCCTATGACCTCAAGGGCCGCAATTATTCGGAGCAGATCTGGTTCCAACAGGTGCAATTCAAGGGGACCTATGTCAGCGACGTCTTTCTTGGTTTCCGCAAATTTCCCCACGTGGCCATCGCCGTGCGCCATGTCGCCGAAAGCGGACGGTCCTGGACCCTGCGCGCCACCCTGGACACCATGCATTTCGACCGCATCATCTCGGCCATGGGCTTGGAGCCGGGCAGCGACGCATTCCTGATCAACCGGGCCGGAGTGCTCCAGACCGAATCCCACCTCCACGGCAAAATTTTAAGCGCCCTGCCCTTCGCCCTGCCCTCCATCAACCTTGAATCCAATGTCCGTGTCATCCAGGACAACAACGGCGACGATATCTTTCTGGCTTCGGCCGCCGTGGCCAACTCGGATTTCGTCTTGGTCGGCATCAAGCCCAAGCCGTCGGTCTTGAGCACCTGGTACGCCATCCGCGCCGATCTGCTCGTCATTTTCCTGACCAGCGTCGTCGCCATCTTCACGGCCGTGTCCCGTCTGACCGGCACCCTGATCAAGCGGTTGCAGGAAAGCGACGAACAGCGCCTGGGGGCGATTCATCAGATGGAACACTCGCAAAAGCTGTCCTCCATCGGCCGTCTGGCCGCCGGCGTGGCCCACGAAATCAACAATCCCCTGGCCATCATCAACGAAAAAACCGGCCTCATGCGCGACCTGCTCAACCTCCACGCGGACTTTCCGGACAAGGCCCGGTTCGAGAAGCAGATCGACGCCATTCTGCGCTCCGTGGACCGCTGCAAGAGCATCACCCACCGCATGCTCGGCTTCGCCAAGCGCATGGACGTGAAAATCGAAGCCCTGGACGTGAACACCGTCCTCATCGAGACCCTGGGCTTCCTGGAACGCGAGGCCCAGTACCGCAATGTCGAAGTGCGGACCGAATTGGCCGAGAACCTGCCCATGATCCCCTCGGACCACGGTCAGATCCAACAGGTTTTCCTGAACATTCTCAACAACGCCCTGGCCGCCGTCAACGATGGCGGCCGGATCGTCCTGTCCTCCCGCGACATGGACGGAGGCTACATCGCCGTCTCGGTCGAGGACAACGGCTGCGGCATGAGCGAGGAAACCCGCAAGCACATGTTCGAGCCCTTTTTCTCCACCAAGAAGGAAAAGGGCACGGGCCTGGGCATGTCCATCACCTACGGCATCATCAAGCGGCTGGGCGGAGAAATCGAGGTCACAAGCAAGCTGAACGAGGGGACCACGATCACCATCCTGCTCCCCAAGAACTCCCAGGAAGGATAACATGGACACCAAGGATTGGAACGTACTGCTCGTGGACGACGAGGTGGATTTCATCACCACCCTGGCCGAACGCCTGGAATTGCGGGGTATCGACGCCCGCGTCACCCATGATGGCCAGTCCGCCTTGAAGGCCGTGGCCGAAAACGAGCCCCGGATCATGGTTTTGGACATGATGATGCCGGGCATGAAGGGAATCGAAGTCCTGCAACGGGTTCGCGAGGAGCATCCGGCCGTCCAGGTCATTCTGCTCACCGGCCAGGGCAAGACCCGCGACGGGATCGAGGGCATGCGTCACGGCGCCTTTGCCTATCTGATGAAGCCCCTGGACCTGGAAGAGCTCATTCAGACCATGAACGAAGCCGTCCACGCCGGACAAGGAACACGACGTGCCTGAAATTTCCCGAGACGCCAAATTCATGGGCCTGATCACGGCCCAGAGCATGCACGAGATGCAGAACATCCTGGCCATTATCCATGAATCGGCCGGACTTCTGGGCGACATTCTGAAAGTCAACGCCAAGGTTGACTTCAAGCACCGCCCCAAGATGGAAAGCACGCTGGGACACATTTTTTCCCAGGTCCACCGTGGCAAGTCCCTGCTTCATGCCACGAGCCGCCTGGCCCATGCTCCGGACGACGATCTGCTCGAAAGCTGCGACCTGGCCGTGTATTCCACCATCGGCGTCCAACTCTCGGAACGCATGGCCCGACTGCGGGGCAGCGAGGTCGCGTTCACGCCACCGACAGAGGCCCAGCCCGTGCGCACCGGCGCCCTGAACGTACTCATGTCCGTGTACCACGGACTGTACTGGGCGACGAGCGGACCGACGCACAACCAGGCCGTCGCCGTGACCGTGGCCAAGGCCGGCTCCGATCGCATCGTCCGCGTCACGGCTCCGGCCGCCGCGGCCCCGGATGTGGCGGCCCTGGACCATCCGCGTCTTTTGCTCGGCCCGGACAGGGTTGTCCTCCAGGGACGGGAACTGAACCTTGTATTTCCGGCATTGACCTAGGACGTTGCCATGGAGCCCATCAACGTACTGCTCATCGACGACGAGGAAGCGTTCGTGACCACGCTGGCCGAACGCATGGAGCTTCGGGGGTTCGTCCCCAGGGTGGCCCTGAACGGCCAGGCCGGGCTGGACCTGATCGAGGCCGAAAAGCCGGACATCGTGATCCTGGATCTGCGCATGCCGGGCATGAGCGGCGCGGAAGTCCTCCGTCATATCCAGGCGCGGTGGTCGGACCTGCCGGTGATCATCCTGAGCGGCCACGGCTCGGAACAGGATCTGGCCATGTGCATGGATCTGGGCGCGAGCCTGTTTCTGAGCAAGCCCCTGGAAATCGACACGCTGTTGTCGAGCATCAAATCCGTCCTCAAGCGGGATTGAGGATTCCATGGTCAGCGTGTTGGTTGTCGATGACGAGCGGGATTTCGCCGATGTCCTGACCGAACGTCTCGCGGCCAGGGGCGTGCAGGCCCAGGCCGCCTACAACGGAACCCAGGCCCTGGAGATGGTCCGGGAACACCGACCGGAAGTGGTCCTGCTGGACATCAACATGCCCGGCATGAACGGCCTGGAAACCCTGGAGCGCATCAAGGCCCAAAGCCCGCGCACCGAAGTCGTCCTGCTCACGGCCGATTCCGCCCTGACCACGGCCGTGGCCGGCATGAAACTCGGCGCCAGGGACTATTTGCTCAAACCGGCGGACATCGACGAGGTCCTGGGCGCCATTGGCGAGGCCGACGAACGCCGGGCGGAACGTCTGGCCCGGCAGCGCATGGCCGAAACCGCCAAATTGGCCGCCCTGGGCGAGATGGCCAAGGGCGTGGGACATGAAATCAACAACCCCATGCACGTCATGCTCAACGAGGCCGGATGGATCTCGGATCTGCTCGACGAGCCCGATCTCCGCGACAATCCGCACCATGCCGAGCTACGCGCGGCCGTGAAGCGGATTCAGGAACAGGCAAGGCGCTGCAAGGCCATCACGGCCAAACTCCTGACGTTGCGCTGTTCGCTGGACACCAGGGTCGCGGACACGGATCTGGCCGAACTGGTCCGGGCCGTCCTGAAGGAGCGTCAGGCCCGGTTGGAGGGACTGTCCGTCCGCGCCGTGGTGGACATGCCGCCGGATCTCCCCAAGCTGGGTTCGCCGCGCTCCGAATGGGAACAGGTTTTGTCCAACCTTGTCGACAATGCCCTGGACGCCATGGAGCACGAGGGGGGGGAATTGCGCATCTCGGCCACGCTGGACAAGGACGCCGTGCTCGTGAGCGTTGCCGACACGGGCTGCGGGATCGAGGCCCATGTGCTGCCCAAGATTTTCGAACCGTTCTTTTCCACCAAGGAGGTGGGCAAGGGCATTGGACTGGGGCTGGCCATCTGCCATGGTATTGTCGAGGCCATGGGAGGAGAAATTTCCGTGCGCGCCACGCCCGGAGCCGGGTCGGAATTCACGATCCGCGTTCCTCTGGACACGGCGGCACGCACCGCACACAACGACAAGCATCTGGCCTGACCAGTGCTGACCAAGGAGGCTTCAATGAACAAGATGAAACTATTGATCGTGGACGACGAACAGGACCTGTGCCGCATCCTCGCCGACCGCCTCAACATTCTGTATGGCGTCACCCCGGACATCGCCCATTCCGGCGACGAGGCCCTGGGCATGATCAAGAAGAAAAGCTATGATGTCGTGGTTCTGGACATCGAAATGCCCGGTATCGACGGCATCGAAACCCTGAAGCGGATCAAGGAGATCAACGCCAAAATCCAGGTCGTGCTCTTCACCGGCCACGGCAGCGACGAGACCCGGCGCCTGGCCGAGGTCATGGGCGCCTTCAGCTACGTGGACAAGATCGACGGGCTGCCCAAGCTGGCGCCAATGATCGAAGGTGCTTTCCGGCTGCGCAAGGTGCTCGAGGATGCGTACGCCGATGCGGCCATGAACGAATACAACTAAAGCCCCCAGCCACGGCTTCGGCATTCGGGGAAAAGCGGGTCCGTCCGGACCGGGTGTTCCGGTGCCGCGCGCCCGGCGGTCGCTCGCGATAAGCGGGGGGATTTTTCACCGTCGCGAAAATTCGCGGCCAAGTCGTCCACGTCTTTTCAAAAAAATGTTTCACCCTGAAAATAAGCAAAGCGGCCCGGTGACGGGCCGCTTTGCTTATTCGCGTGCATCAAGCCTACCACGAAGAAATCAAGCGCAGAATGCGCCGCGCCAAACGCTCCAGTTCGATGAGATCGTCGATCCAGGAACGGGCTTTCTTGCCAGCCTTGCGCCATTTCCAGGGCGCGACCGGCTCGTCGTCCGCCCACAATCCCTTTCGATCCGCCCGGGCCCGGGACTCGAGCACGGCCCATGCGGTGCAAATCCGCGTCTTGCAATAAGCCCGGTACAACCAGGCGTATCCGTCCTGAATCTGGGCCGCGTTCACATCCCTGCCCTTGACATGAATGCGGGCCACGGTCCGGCCATAACGATCCGTGGACACCACCAAGACATCCACGTTCTTCCCAAACACCAAGGACGAAAGATGCTTGCGCGACGCCTGCCCATGGGGCTGATCCGACTCCGGGGCGTCGATGCCATAAAGCCGGATCTTGACCTGCTCCCGACCGGAACGCAGGACCGTGAGGGTGTCGCCATCGGAAATACCCACGACCTTGGCCGTCCAGGCCCAACACGAACCGGACAGGGCCACGAACATCACCGCGAACCACAACCCTCGAACAACAAAACGCGTCATGAAGACAATCCCCTGATTGATGTGCATCGGGTCCCGGTCCATGGGTATCCCTGGGGGCCAGGGCCTATCCTGCCTCTTCCCGGAAGACCAGACCTTCAATGGCGCCCCAAAAAAAAGGGCGACCATTGGTCGCCCTTTCTCTCACGAACACACCAAGCCCGAATCAGCCAAGGCCCAAAATCCGCCGCAGGGTTTTCATGGCCTGTTCACCATGAACCCGGCCGGGCTGGGCAGGCACGGCGCACAGCACGCCAAGTCCCTCGCTGTCTTCATGAAAGGCCTCTTCGTCCATGTCCGTGATGACCACGGAATTGAGCATGGCGTTCTTGCCCAACAAATCCATCAAGAAAGATTTGTAGGACAAATCCGACCGCATGGCGTCGACCACGACGAGCTGCCATGCTCCGGAAGCGGCCTGGCCCAGGATGTCGGTCGGGTTTTCGATCCAGTCCACGTCCGCCTCCAGCCCCTGGGCGAAATCACCCAGGGCGTCCCGACGGTTGCTCAGAATTGCCACGCGCATTGCGTTCTCCTTGGAAAAAAACCGACCGCCACGGGCCCGGTCGGCCGATGAGGATGTCTGAGGATGTCTAGCGTCCGCCACCGCAGGTGTATTCCTGGGTGAAGCGGGTCAACGCGCCTTTGAGCAGGGCGTCCACGGCAATGCCGACGCTGGGTGCGTCCGCGCCGTAAAAAACATCGATGCCAACCTGATTGAAGCCCATGAGGGGCCGCATGCCCATGCCGCCGGCAATGAGCAAATTGACGCCATTGTCGGCCAGATACTGCACCGGGGCCATGCAGCCGCCCTGCTCGTGCGGCACGTTGGGCAGGGTGCTGACCTTGGCCACGGCATCGTTTTCGATATCGATGATGGTGTACAGGTCGCAGTGCCCGAAATGCGCGCCGACCTGCGCCTCAAGTCCTCCAGGCAAAGCCGAGGGGACCGCTATTCTTGCCTTTTCCATGTTTTCTCCTTGTTCCAATCTTATGCATTCAAAAGAGCTGTGATGGTCGCCCAGGCCTCGCGCGTCAAGCGGCCAAAGTCGGTGTTTTCCAGCTCGGTCACGGCCAAGCGCCGCACCATGGCCTCGGTCACGATCGTGTCGTGGGGCAGCAGCGCGGCCAGCGTATATCCTTTTTCACGGCACAACGCTTCTATCCGATGCGTTTGGTCCGGATTAAGATCATATTTGTTGACCACCACCGCGACCTTGGTCCGAAAATGCCCGCACAGGCTGGCGACCCGCTCCAGATCGTGCACCCCGGACGGGGTGGGCTCGGTCACGACCACGGCCAAGTCCGTCTGGGACAAGGATGCGATAACCGGGCAACCAATGCCCGGCGCGCCGTCGCAGAGAATAAGGTCGAGCCCCTTGGCCTCGGCGAAGGCCCGGGCTTCCTTTTTCAAGCGGGAAACAAGCAACCCGGAGTTTTCCTGCCCAGGGAAAAGCTGGGCGTGGACCATGGGGCCAAACCGGGTCTCGCTCATGTACCATTGCCCGCAATGGCGGGCCGGAAAATCGATGGCCTCCACCGGACAAAAAGCCACGCACACCTTGCATCCCTCGCAGCGCAGGGGATCGACCCGGTACACGCCGTCAACCGCGTCGATGGCATCGTAGCGGCACATGGAGGCGCAGATGCCGCATCCGGTGCATTTTTCGGGATCGATGACCGCTTCATGTCCGGAAATAAATTCTTCCGCCCGCGTCACGGTCGGGTTGAGCAACAGATGCAAATCCGGAGCATCGACGTCCAGATCACAAACAACCTTGTTTTCAGCCAGATGGGCAAAGGCCGCCGTCAGCGAGGTCTTGCCCGTGCCGCCCTTGCCGCTGATCACCACAACTTCACGCATGACTCACCTCCGAGGCCAACCGCCGTACCTCCTGGCCCACCTTCGCGAAACGCTCGGACAAATCTTCCGCCAGTTCGGCCAGAATCAGGCCCTTGGAATAATGCTCCGCGATTTCACGACGATACGGAATCTCGGCCAGGATGGGCAGATTGTGCTCCGCGCAAAATCCATAGACGCGGTCGTCCCCCAGGCCAGCCCGGTTGATGATCACGGTCATGGGCTTTTCAAAAGGCGAGAACGCCTCCCAGGCCAGCTTGAAATCATGAAAACCAAAGGGCGTCGGCTCCGTGACCAGAATGATGACATCGCTGTCGGCCACCGCGCTCATGGCCGGGCAACTGACGCCGGGAGGGGCGTCGATAATCACGTCCGAGCCGGTTTGCGCCGCCTGGGCCCGCATGCGGCCACGCACAAAACGCATCAGCGGCGGGCTCATGGCCTCGCCCACGCGCAGCCGACCGGTCAGGCACGGGATTGTCTCCCGGCTCATCCCCTGTTCCATGACACCCAATTCCCGTGTGCCAACGCCAATGGCGCCTTCCGGGCAAATGGCCATGCACCCGCCGCAGCCGTGACACATTTCCGGGAAGGTCATGATCACCTGGCCCATGACGGAAATGGCCTTGAATTGGCACAATTCCGAGCATTTACGGCAATACGTGCATTTGGACTCGTCAACGACGGGCACTTCCAGGGGCACGACTTCGGTCGAGGTGATTTCCGGTTTCAAAAACAAATGCAAATTAGGCTCTTCCACATCCAAATCCACGGCCAGGACTGGCCGGGACCACGTCACGGCCAGGGAGGCCGTGACCGTTGTCTTGCCCGTACCACCCTTGCCGCTGGCAACCGCTACGATCATGGCCGCCCCCTTACCGGTTGGGGGATTCGGTGTATTGAACCTTGCCCGCCTTGAATGCTTCCACCGCCTCGCCCACGGTCATGCCGTTCAGGTTGTGGCCAATCCTCACCCCGCCGCCCTTCAAGGCGGAAAAAGCCTTGGGGCCGACACTGCCTGTCAGCAGCACGGACGCCCCGGCATTGATGATGTTTTCCGCGGCTTGAATACCGGCACCGTGGGACAGGCTCTGGGAGCTTCCGTTGTCGATATAGGTCGATTCCATGGTGTCCACGTCGACAACGACAAAGCCGGCGGCCCGTCCAAAACGTGGATCGACACGGTCCGTCAATTTCGGGCCTTCACTGGTGATAGCTATCTTCGTCATACAAAGCTCCTTGGCGCGGGCCGCAACACGGTCCGGATACAGTTGCATACACGGGCGGTGCGCATCGTGAGCGATGTGCAGGGCCAATCCTTCGACAAGAGCACGGGCCACGGTCCCCCTGGCGTCCGCCAGAATGCGCCCGAAGGTGTGGCGGGAAACCTGCATGCGCGTCGCGCCCTCTTCCATGGTCAGACCATGGTAATCAGCTAGGCGCAAGGCTTCGAACCCGTCCATGGACAGGTAGGTTTCCACCAATTCGGTCAAGGGGATACCCTGGGGCTTGAAATAGGACGCCCTGGGGCACCCCTCGATACGGCGACATTTTCTGGGTCGTGGCACTGCTCCTCCGTTTTGCTCAAATGAGCATTTATGCCTCGGCCTTTCCGCTGTCAACGAGCGGCTGCTTGGAATCTTCGTCCGTCAGGCACGACCCATCGCGCCGGGCGCGTCCCAAGCCGGCGCCAGAACCCGGAGTCACTGCCCCGGCTCCGGTCCTCCGACCTCGGCACCCGCCGCCCATTCCCTGTCCACGTCCTTGTCCACCGCCCATTCCCTGGCCGCAGCCGCCTCTTCCACCCTGTCCACGTCCTGGCATGACAGTCCTCCTTGATGTTCCATGACGCGGTCCAGTTCTGGACCGGAGCACGGAACGGTTATGATGTCCGGGTTCGCGATTTCAGGCAGATCCGTCTCGATCCGAATGACCCACCCCCGGGTCAGGGCCCGGGCAACTTGGGTCCTGGCCTCGCCAAGGATACGGCATAAGGTTGGCCGGGACACGCCCATGGCCATGGCCGCCGCTTCCTGGGTCAGCCCCTCGGCGTCGACCAGACGCAAGGCCTCGTAACCATCCACGCCCAAGACCAATCCGTTGAGTCGTCCCAGTGGCACGCCCTGGGGCTTGAACACGGTGGCCACGGGCAATCCGGCCACGAATCTACACTTCCTTCTTCTCCCCATAGACCATCCTTGTTTTGAAATTATGTTCAAAATAAGCCTACCCTCGGACTGCGTCAAGGGCCCCCTTGGACAATTCCGGCCGACCACGCCATGGTCACGTAAAAACACACCAGAAAGCCCCGCCCGCGCCCTCGCCCGCGCCCTGGCCCCGCGCGGCGACATGCAGCCCGTGCCATGATTCGCAAAATGCAGGGGGACGACACTGTTTGGTGTCGTCCCCCTGAAATGTCCCCGGCTCGGAACGCCCTAGGCGATATGCGTCATGAAGACTTAAGTTCTTGAATCACCTGCTGCAGGCGTTCGACGGTTTTTGCCAAATCGGCCATGGCCTGCGCGGATTGGGTCATGGCCACGGCCGTCTCGGCCGCGATTCGGTTCACCTCTTCCGTGCTACGGGTAATCTCCTCGGAAGCAGCCGACTGTTCTTCCGAAGCCGTGGCAATATTGCGGACCTGATCGGCGGTGGTTTCCACGATGTCCTTGATGACCCGTAGGGCCTCGCCCGCGGCGTTGGCCAGGGTGGTGCTTTCTTGGACATGGCTCGCGGCCGTGGCCATGCCGGAGATATTATCCCGGGTGCCGGACTGAATGGCCGTGATGGCCTCGCCGACCTGCTTGGTGGCCGACATGGTTTTTTCCGCCAGTTTCCGGACCTCGTCCGCCACCACCGCGAAGCCTCGGCCCGCATCCCCGGCCCGGGCCGCCTCGATGGCCGCGTTGAGCGCCAACAGGTTGGTCTGGTCGGCGATATCGTCGATAACATTGATAATGACGCCGATATCGTCGGCCTGGGCTCCCAAACGTCCCAGACCGGCCTCCATGCGCTCCGTCTCCTGGCGTACCTTGGAAATGGAGGAGATGACGCTATCGACCACGCTAAACCCTTCCACGGCCTTGTCCCGGGCCACTTCCGCGTTCTCCGCGGCCTGGGAGGCATTCTTGGCGACTTCGAGCACCGAGGCATTCATCTGCTCCATGGCCGTGGCCGCCTCCGTGGTGCGTTCCCGCTGCAAATCAGCGCCCTGGCTGGATGCCTCGATTTGGGCGTTGAGCTCATGCGTGGCGGACGTGGCGCTGCCGACGATACCTTCCAGCTGACCCGCGGCGTGCAGCATTCCCGCCTGCTTGGCCTGTTCGGCGTGAATCCGGGCCTCTTCGGCTTCCCGTAACGCGATTTCGGCCTTGCGGGTCTGTTCCGCGGCCTCCTGGCTCTTGCTTTCCGCCAGCGTGATATTGCGGGCCAAGCCATCGACCATGGCTCGCATGGCCCGATTCAACACCAGCAGCTCCCCGGAAAATTTCCTTTCTTCCGGAACGGCATCGTACCGCCCCTGGGCCACCTCCGCAGCCGCGTCCGCCAAAAGGCCGATGGGCCGCGCGATACCCCGGGCCAAGAACACGCCCAATCCCGCCAACAGCGCTCCCAACACCAGACCCAGCAACGCGATCAGACGCACCACGCTCCGCGCCGAGGAAAAAATCTCGTCCTCGTCCATGATCAGGGCGATCTTCCATCCTGTTTTTTCCGATACCTGTATCCTGGCCAGACGCCGGGTTCCATCAAGCGTCAACGACGTCACCCCTTCGGTCATCGCGGCCAGGGCCTCCAAGGCGGGCTCACCGGTTTCCGATGCTTTCTTGAAATAAAACTGCTCGTGACGGGGATCGGAAAGAATGGTGCCGTCCGCTTCCATGACCATCAAATATCCGCTCTGGCCGATCCGCAAATCCGCCAAGACAGCGGTTAACGAGGACAGATTGATATCGATGCCCATGGCCCCGACAACGCCGCCATTGTCGCGGACCTTGGACACGATGGAGGCCACCACTTCCTTTGTCGTGGACAAATAGGCCTTGGTCAAAATGGAATCCTGGTCCGAGGCCATGGCTTCCGTGTACCAGGGACGAATGCGCGGGTCATAGCCTGGAGGCAGGGGAGATTCGGGCACCAACAGCATGCCGCCGTCGTCAAAGCCCAAAAAAAAGGCGTCATAGCTGGGATGGGATTTCTGCATGGCGACCAACACATCAAAGAGTCCACGCGCCCGAGGGTCCAAATCCTCGCGCTTGGCAATGCCCTCCGAGGTCGCGTCCGTGTACACCGGCAAAAAACCACGACTGCCCCGGGCCGAATCCGAAGAACTTATGCCTTCGACATTGCGCGTGGTTTCGGAGATAAACTGATCGACGTAATTCTGAACCAAATGGAGCTCCGTGGCCGAACTTTGATCAAAATCGTTTCGGGCGTATTCGTTGATATTGACCACGACCACGCCCGAAAGGCCAAGAATGGAGACCACGACACTTCCAACCACCGCCAGAATCAGCTTCACTTTTATCGTCACCGCGTTCCCCCTCCTGATTTGTTTCAAAACGTTTCACACGCATTCCGGGCCGTTTTCCACAACTTTCAAATAACATTGTTTTTGGCGGGACGACAAGCGTCGGGGCGTCGGGCGGACAAAATAGCTCAAGGCACTTGATTCCGACGGCCAGTCCGGGCCACGGGCATGCGCCCCGATAAAACAAAAGAAGTGGAGTCATTTCAATGACTCCACTTCTTTTATTAACAAACCTTATTCTGTTCCAACTCTAGAA